>QMZS01000035.1 GCA_003663295.1 Candidatus Aenigmatarchaeota archaeon
AGCAACAAAGAATTATTTGATAAACTGAAGACTAATCCGCCTTTTGTATTTTGAATTAGTATGCACAAAAACGTCTGAAACTGCTGAGTGGGTTATCTACAGCCATGAAGTGTTAAAGTTGAGATTAAATAATTTTTTTGGTATTTAAATCTGGTACGGCGTGATGGGGCTGTCTGGAGAGGTTATTGTAATTATACGGAGTCTGATGTAAATTATGTTGGAGTGCATAAAAATAAAGATGGTTCAAGTGGAATGGGACCCTGTAAAAATAGGGGTAAGGATTTTACTAAGAATTATATACTTATTTCTAGCAGAGATGATTTTAATGAATTTGTAGTGGGAATAAGAAAAATAGTTAAGGAGGGAAGACTTAGTTATAAATTTTTAAGGTCTGATGAGGCTTTGGTGAATGTATGTGAGGGAAAGAACTATCATAATATAAAAAATTGGGGGGCTGGATTTGGTTTGAATATGGATGAGGATTTGTGTTTAAAAAAAGTTTTAATTGAATTAATTAGGAGATAACCGTTCAGCCATATTTTTTAACACAGTAATAAAATTTAATTTTTATTTAAATCTCTCTAATCAAAGCCTGTCCATGAGCCAAACCCCCTAATTTATCATAAACATCATTTTTCTGTCCAGCAGGAACTTCAAGTGTGCAGGAAAAAGACCCGTCATTATTCCACTGTTCTTTCAAGATTTTCCCGAGCAATTTAATCTGCCCATACGCAGGTCCCGCATAATTTGAAGGAATTTTTATTTCCATTTTTGCGGTTTCAATTGATAATGGAATTTCTTCTTTGATTTTTTCAATCACTTCTTTTATTTGATCCTCAGCTTTCCCGTAGAAATTTATATTAAGCCCAGCTTTTTCCATCACCCCAAGAATTCTTTCAATTGGATGAGGTGCTTTTGTCTGGGGATTTATTGCGGTCTTTGAAATAATTGTCGCAATCTGTTTCCTTTTTTTGTAAATCATTTCATCCCTCAATTCTTTCGGAAGCTGAAGTTCCCCGTCATGAAGGATTTTTTTCGCAATATCAATAATATTTTCAGTCCCAAAACTGTTTTTTAAATCCTGCAAAGACGCTTTCTTCCCCAGTTCAATATCCGCATAAATTTCTTCTGAAGCAAGAACTTCTCCAATCTCTTTTTTGCCCTGCCTGAATTCAAGGGCTTCTCTCGGGTAAACCAGTATTTTAAACACATTTCCGCCTTTTTTGATTCTTGAAATCACAGGTTCCATAAAAGTACTGGAATATAGATATATACTTGATTGGTTATCAAAATGGATTTTTATATCTTATAATCCTAAATTCATCTTAATTTCTTCACAAATATAAATTTTCCCTTCTTTAATATATTCTTCGGATTTTTTGATATTTGCCTGTGTTTGTTCATAAAGTTCAAAAGTATCTTTTAAAAGTTCCCAAATAATATATTCATAACTTTCTTTAGGGTGAAGCTTCTTCATGTCTTTAAATTTATGAAGTAATCCCTGGCTAATCTGGATTGTTATTGTCATAATAATAACCTGTTTTTAAAATTCAAGCTTAATTATGAACCCCGAGGAATATTTTGAGAGAATTAAATTAGAAGTTGACCATAGTTACGCTAAAGCCACAATAGCCAAGGAATCGGGCAAGGATTATGAGCTTTTTGTTGAATCAAAAAGGGCTGCGGACAAGAACAACCGTTGCGTTGACATTCTTGAGATTGTTCACCCCCAGCTAAATGAATTCAGGAAGGAAATAATTATAAGAATCGAGGAACTTGAGAAACAATACAGTGTTGGGAGTGATGAAGTTGCTTTAGAGATAGCAAAGGATATTGCAACCCAGAAGTTTTCAAAGTTTGATACAATGGAAGAAGCAATACTCTGCGGTCTGAGATTTGGATGCGCTTATAATACAAAAGGTGTTGTCAGCGCTCCGATAGAAGGGATAGTCAGCGTGACAATTGACCCAAAGGATAAATTTATTTCTGTTTATTACGCCGGACCAATAAGAACTGCGGGAGGAACAGCCCAGGTATTTACTTTATTTATTGCGGATTGCATAAGAAAAGAACTTGGATTAAACAGGTATATTCCAACGCAGGATGAGATTGAAAGATATTTTGTGGAGGTCACTGATTATCTTACTTATGTAACAAGGAAACAATACAAACCAAATGAAGAAGAAGTCAGCTACCTTGTGAAAAATGTTCCCATCTGCATTACCGGAGAACCTACAGAGAAGAGAGAAGTTTCAAAACACAAAGACCTTGAGAGGGTTGGAACAACTAGGATAAGAGGCGGTATGTGTTTAATTTATTTGGACGGTCTCCCGTTAAAAGCAAAAAAACTCCTTAAAAAATTAAAAAAATATGGAGGTGAATTTAAATTAACAGATACCTGGAGTTGGCTTGAGGGTTTCCTTAAACTAAAAAAAGGAGAGACAAAAGGAAGCAAAGGAGATAACGAATATAAATATATTGAAGAAGTTCCTGCGGGCAGACCTGTTTTTGCTCTTCCTTATTTAAGGGGTGGATTTCGGTTGAGGTATGGGAGGTCAAGAAATACAGGTTCCGGTTGCTTTGGTTTTCATCCAGCAACTTTGATTATCCTTGATTCTTTCCCAGCAATAGCATCACAGATGAAAATTGAACTTCCAGGAAAAGGATGCACGGTTTCTGTGTGTGACCAGATAGAGCCTCCAATTGTAAAATTAAAAAACGGAGATGTTGTGAGGGTAGATTCTCAGTCAAAGGCAAAGGAACTGAACCCGGAGGTTGATAAGATTTTATTTGTGGGCGATATCTTAATCACTTTCGGGGACTTTTATGAAAATGGGGAGAAATTAATAAGAAGCGCTTATGTTGAAGAATGGTGGAAATTTGATTTGGCTGAAAAAAAGGAAGAAGCTGAGAAACTGATAGGACTGGAAAGAACAGAAGAACTGATAAAAAAGCCCTTGGAAATAAATTCTGAAGAAGCCCTGAAACTTGCGGGGATAGTTCCGCTTCATCCAAAATATCTTCATTTCTATGATACTTTTTCTTCAGAAGAAATTGCAGGGTTAGCGGAATATTTAAATTCAGGCGAGAAGAAAGACGGAAATCTTGTTCTCAAAATTTCTGAAAAGAAAGAACTGCTTGAGAAAGCGTGTATCCCACATACCTTTTCAATAGACAAACAGTTTATTATTCTTGAAGATTTTGAACCTTTATTAAAAACCTTTGAAGGAATGGATTTGGTAAAATTAAGGGAAAGTAAACTTGAAGGTTTTGAACTGGTAAATAAATTTTCAAAATTGAATATTAAGGAAAAACTAACAAAATCTATTGGCACGAGAATGGGAAGACCAGAAAAATCACAGGAAAGAAAAATGAAAGGTTCCCCTCAAGTATTGTTTCCTGTTGGTCAAGAAGGGGGGAGGATGAGAAATGTTATGGAGGTTTCTTATATAACTGCGGAAATCAGCGAGTTTACCTGCCCTGAACATGGGACTTCAATAGTTCCTTATTGCATGAAATGCGGGAAACATCTGGAAAATCCTAAAATCGTGAAGAAAAAAATAAATGTATTGGGATTGCTTAACGAAGGATATAAAAAATTAAATGAACCCAGGATGAATTTAATAAAAGGCGTCAGGGGAATCAGTTCAAAACACAAAGTTCCTGAACCTATTGATAAAGGAATATTGAGGGCAAAATATGACCTTTATGTTTTTAGGGACGGGACAATAAGGTATGATATGGTGAATGCTCCGTTAACGCATTTCAAACCAAAGGAAATTTCTACAAGCATTGAAAAACTAAAAGAGCTTGGATATGAAAAAGACATGTATGGGAATCCGCTTGAAAATGAGAATCAGATTGTTGAAATTTTCCCGCAGGACTTTTTATATTCAACTTACGGGGAAAACAGCGCTGCAGATTATTTTATTAGGGTATCAAAATTTATTGATGACGAACTTAAACTTTTTTACGGAACAAAACATTTTTATAATGCAAAGAAAAAAGAAGATCTGGTTGGGCATTTGTTTTTAGAGATAGCCCCGCACATACTTTCTCCAGTTGTGTGCAGATTGATTGGATTTACTTCAAACAGGTGCCATTATGCACATCCTTATTTGTTTGCCTGCACTAGGAGGGACTGCGATGGAGAAGAAAATGGCATTATGCTTCTTATGGACTGTTTACTTAATTTTTCAAAAGAATATCTTCCGACGAGGAGAGGGAGCATATCTGATGCCCCGTTAACAATAACAACTCTGCTGGATTTAGGTGAGGTTGATGATGAGGTCTATGATATGGATGTTGTTTTTGAGTACCCAAAAGAATTTTATGAAAAAACAAAAGATAGCCCATTTCCTTTTGAATTAAATATAGAAAGAGTTGCGGACAGGCTGGATAAAGGAAATATGTATTCTGGTTTGGGATATACCACAGAAACAACGGATATTAATACTGGAGTTCATCTAACCACTTACAAAACTGTTGAGAATATGATTGATAAAGTAATGATGCAGTTGGGATTGGCAGAAAAACTAAATTGTGTTGATGAAAAACTGGTCGCTTATAAAATTCTTTCAAGTCATTTTATTAAAGACCTTAAAGGTAATTTAAGAACTTTTTTCAGGCAGACCTTCAGATGCGTTGGGTGCAATACAATTTACCGGAGACCCCCATTGTCAGGAAAATGTTTGAAGTGCAAAGGGAATCTTGTGTTGACTGTATCTGAAGGAACAATTTCAAAATATCTTGAACCAAGCAGAAAGATTGCGGAGCAATATCATATACCGGATTACACAAAAGAACAATTAGAACTTGTTCAGGGTCAATTAGATAACATATTTGGGAAAAAAGCAAAACAGTTTTCTTTAAGTTCTTTTTAATTAGGGAATCTATTGTTTTTAACTAAAATTTCATCTTACAATAACTCCTTCAATAGAACTTAGATTAATTTCCTTATACAAAACTGGTCTTTCAATTGAACTTAATATTTCACCCCTCCATTTTTCATCTGTTAACCGGTCATCCATAGACCATGCAAATTCATAATAACTAAAAATAGGACCAACCGCAATCCCGATTTTCCCATCTTTTGATTTATGCGCAACCGCAATCCAGTCAACTCTCCCGGTTCCAACTTCAAGAACTTTCTTTGTATTTGATTCTGTGTGGACCTCAGCAATCACGCTTGTTTTGAAAGCTTCGTCTTTCCCTTCAAGGGAAATTTTCTTTTTACATTGTTTTCCAACAGGGCACCCACCAGATTCAATTTTCAAAGCAGATGCAAGGTTTTCAAGGATTGAATCAAATCTTGAGTTGATAGATTTAATATAATCATAATCTTCTTCTGTTAAATTTTCCTCTTTTAATTCTTTCTCTGAAATTATTCTCAATTTTTCCATCATTTCAGAACTTTGTTCAAGGGAATTTCTGACTTCTTCTGTTATAACTTCCTGTTCACCCAACCCCTGTATAAGGAAATCAATAGCATATTTTGCCCTTACAAATAATTCTGGGTTTGGTTCAACATAACCGTAATATTTTGCTTCAATTGGATCAATCGAAGTTGTTCTAACTGCTACAGCCCAAGTATAACTCTGTTTTACATACAATATTGTGTCATGCCTTAGTTCTGCCCAGCTTGACAAACCTGTAATTAAATTCTTTAATCTCCAGGTTTCATTTCTCATCCAATTTGGATATCCTTCGGGCTTCTCTTTTAGAACCGGCTGCAACATCCAAAGCCAAGTATTATATAAATTATTTGTCCACATTTCTTCAGAATAAGAATCTACAAGAACTCTTAATTCCTGCTGTTTTTTATCATAACCGCAATATCCGTTATTGTAATACTCATTTAATACCTGCTCTGCTTTTCCAGAACCAAGAATATTCACAACATCCAATCCTGTTGGCATAAATCTACACACAGAATACAACTGAAATTCATTCAATCCCCCGCAAAATCCAGACAAATACATTTCTATTGCTTTACTACAAACTTCATTCCAGTATTTTGTTTTGTTTTCTTCCATATAAGTGCATGCGGTATAAAATCCTTTTGGTTTTGAAAGTTTTGAATAAGTGGATTCGCAATCCAGAACTTTTTGGTAATACGGGGATTTTATATTAGGTCCAACATTTTTGTAAACCAAATCCCCGAGTATTTGGGAATCAATTGCATATCTTTGACCTATCAGCCTTAAACCCTGGGTTAATTCTTTCAAATTTCCTGCCAAGTCAATTTCAAATCCATTAAGAATTTTCGGACCTTCGGAGTTGTTTAATTCTTTCTGTATTTTTTTTGCCACGTTTATAGTAAGAACATCTTCTTCATTAAATCCCATTCCATATACTTTTTTTATGGCTTCATCATAATCATAAAAAGTCAAATCATCTGAAACCCCTGCGAAAAAACTTGTTATTGAATATATCTTGTTGTAAATTTCTGAAGCCGGGTAAATTTTCCCTTCAAATTTAACTTCAGCTGATTTTACCGCATCTGTCAGCAGAATTGCCTGTTTTGTCCAGCCCTCACCTCTTGTTTTAAAAATAATTCTTCCAAGCCACATCATTGATTTGAAATATTGCTTTAGTCCTTCCGAGGTTGTGTAATGACCTCTTGGAACATATTGCGAGTAATCTTCGCAATAACATTTTCTTGTGCATATTTCACTATAAAATTCAACAGAGTCCCATTCTTTTCCATCATAAAATATTTTTCCTCCTTTTATTTCCTGACTGCATTTTTCATCTTCCCATTTAGGAAAAGCCAGTCTTAAACACTCGTCAGGGCAGTCTTTGCTCAGGATTTCAGATTTGAAAAATCCTTCATGTTTTTTTATTCTTTCAAGTTCTTTGTTTACATCATCTGCAACAAAATAAGTGACAACATAATTAGGGTCAAGCAGTTTCATTGCAACACTCAGGTAAGCAACATTCCTTTTTGAAATTTCTTTTAATTCCCCTTCTTCAAACCCATTGTATTGCCTCATTGATTCTTTTATCAAAGATTTCAGGAATTCTTTTAGCATTGGGGATAATTTTTTAATTTCAAGATTCTTAAGAATCTCATTAAATTCAAGGTGGAATAAATGCAAAATGGAATCTGAGGTTATGAGCACAGGTATGTCTTTTTGGTTTAGGTTTGAATAGGCGTGTTCAAATCTGTGGTATTTATTTCCTGACAGAATAATAGCTCCGTTATTTAATAAAGTTTGTATTTGTTCTTCGCTCAAATTGTTCCCAAATCTTTCAACTAAATCCCTCTGGTAATTTTCAGGCAATTCGGTTAAAGGTAGTTCATATTCTGAATTATTATAAGTTTCAGGGGTATATTCATAAGCTGACAGAAACATTGAAAGTCTTGGTTGCTGGATAGCACCTGATGAATAAACAGATTCTTTTTCACCCATAATCGTAGGCGGATTGGTGTAATAAAAAACAGTGTAAATCGCCGCCAGAATAACCAAAGTGATTAGAATTAGCTTTTTCATAATGATATTGAAATTCTGATTATATATAGGATTTAATAATTGAAATACTTGATTCTATTTTTAGGCACTGATAGATTTCCTAAATCTAGAGATTTTTCTTACCATAAATGATTTAGCCTTCGGCTAAATCATAGGATTTCTATGGAGCCAAAATACTTGTTTTTTATCCTCTCAGAACCCATATTAATGAGATATCCTATAACAAAAGTTGGTATTATGAATACAAGACTTATAATGGTAAATGGAACAAGCATCCATAGGAAATTCAAAATAGGTGGGACTATATTTAAAATACCCTCGCTCAGGGAAACCTAATTCGAGTCTAACTCGGATTTATATTTAGTTGATACAAAATAAGAATCTTCCTTTAAATTTTTCAAAGTGCTATTATATGTTAATAGAATTATGTATTTCTCATTTGTTAAATTATCTTTTTCTTTCCAGGAATTAATAAAAGTGGTCATTTTTGCAATTGCTAAAACATTTTTTTCATCATTTAGGGAATTTTCTGAAAAAACATATACTTACGCTGGTATCTCCTTCATTGATACTTGAAATTTTCATTGGATTAAAAGGTTCTTCCGGCTGGAAAGTGAATTTTAGTGGGGTGGAGATTCCTCGTTTCAGTTCAACAAGAATTTGTATTATTTCCCTTCTTTTGTAAAGATAAAATTTATAGTTGTTCTGTATTGCCCGTTCCCAGTCCCTCTTATTTCTATGATCAGTCCCAATATTAAGCCAAGAATATTTAAATAATTTACTTGCACATTCCATATCCCCCTCTGTAATAGTCAAATTTCTATATTTATTCGCCAGATTAATTTTGTTTGCAATAAAATAAAAATTATCCCTGTCGCAGTAATCCTGCAAAATAAGTATTGCAGTTTCAGGCGTATTGTATCTATTCTCATCCAACCAATCAACAAGAACAGAAGCATCGGTCGCTTTAAGAATTGTAATATCTCAGATATCAACTTTTTTGGTTTCTATAACCGGAACACCTTTATTTGCCATATCACCTGCTGCCCTGCCCCACATACCAAAATCCCAATCATAAGTTTGTTTTTCTGGGTTGAATAAGTTTTTTTAAATCATAAAATATCTGAATATCTCCTTCATCAACATCGGGTTTTACTTTAGATGGAATTGGCACAACCCAAGCCAAATCAATCAGGTTATCAACGCTTATTTTTGTGGAT
>QMZS01000036.1 GCA_003663295.1 Candidatus Aenigmatarchaeota archaeon
AAGATTTCCAAACAGGAAAGAACAATTTATAACAGGATTTTCTAAATTTTACATTGAATCTGATTTGCTGGAAAAAATATTGAATGATGCTTATAGGAACGGACAAAATGGATTTGAATTGAGGGGATAACTTGTCAAAGACGCTCCAGGACTTGGTTATAAATACGGTTCAGGGCTTCTGCAAAGTTGCGGGTATGATTATCTGGTTCCTGTGGATATCTGAGTGTTAAGATTTCTGGAAGAATATGGATATAAAGTTAAATGCCGGATTACAAAACCGTTGGGGGAATTACGAAAAAAGAATATCCTGAATATGAAAAAATAGTTTCTGGTAGGGCAAAAGATTATGAAGTTTCTCCTGTGGTATTGCAAGCTGCCATATGGCTTGAAGGTTCAGGAAGCGGTGTGTATACCCAAACATCCTTTAATGATTTCCAATATTTATCTTAAGATTATACCTGAGTACCTCTAACATTCTTCCATCTCCTTTTATCGCTTCCATCACCCCCAGTTCTCTGGTTTTTACCTTTGCCATATAATTCTCCGTAAATCTTTGCGTGATAATTTTTTAATCCTTTCAGAGATTCTTCATCAAGTTCCCCGCCTGCCAATAAATCTCCTGCTTTTCTAAGTTGATTCTTAACTCTATTAAATTCATTTTGTTTTTCTCTGGAACCGTTCACTTCAAGTTTCCCTGTATATTTCATAAAATCATAATTTTTCTTTCTCCTTAAAAGAGCCTGTTCATAAAGAACCATCCAAGCCCCTTCTTCAGTATTATAATTAGGAAGTTTCTCCACTGCGTCATTTAATTCAAAATCATCTATCAGATAATCTTCCACTTCTTTGGGAGCATAAAACCAAAGAGAATAACAATCATGAATATTGGGTCTCGCAATTACAGGATAATCTAAAGATGAATAATTTAGTTTCTTTAAGTCCGCGAAATGTTTTAATTCTCCAGTGGTTACTGGATTTTTATTTACGTGGATTATTTTTCTTCCATCTTTTTCCACAGTTCTCAGAGTAGCATTAGTTAACACGCCTTTCAAAATAGAATCTTCCATTGTTGGTCCTATTGCGGGCAGTTCATTTCTGCAAAAATGAGTTATAATAGGATTTTTAATTGAGATTCTATATCTCCCGTCTTTTAATTCACGGCACGTAAAATCAACCCCTTCATTGAGCCTGTCACCAAAAAAATCTATCTGCCTTTCGTCCCATAAACTCCCTATAATAAATTTTCTATCTGGGGTGTGGTGCATTAAATCATAAGTCACGCCAAGAACCTCTCCATAAATTTCCTGTTCTTTCAGACTCAAATTGTTTGGATTAAAAGTACCATCTTTTAAATTATCAAATACTGTTGATTTTGCAGGAGAATAATAAGTTAAATTATTAGGATTAAAAGGATCTTCTTCCAAACCGCTAAAAAAAGAATAATCATCCAATTTAACACCCTTATATTTTTCCATTCACTATTTACTCAAAAAATTCATATACAAAGCGGGTCTTATTTTTATTTTTATATTAAGATTATGAAATTAACTAAAATTCAGGAATTTATTGAGAAAAATAATATCCAACCAGGAGATGCTGAATATCATACACAAAGAGCTCTTGAGAAAACAGGCAAAATAAGGGTGCTTGCAATTAAAGGAACAGCCCACGCTGAATACATCTGTCCTTACTGCGGACATCACGGATACACAACCAAAACATGGAAGAAACCTTTCTCAGTGAATTGCGAAGAATGCGGGAAATTGCTTAGAGTTCAGAAATTAAAATACCTTGTGAAAAAAGAGATAAAAGAGGCTGAAGGTAAGAAATAATCTTAGATGTCACCATACAAAAATGAAATATCTAATTGAAGCAAAACCTCAGAGGTGTATAAATGAAATCCCCACCGTTCGTTACGCTCACTTCGCAGCAAGCTACGGGGTATTAAACCCCTTGGGAAATAATGGTTATGGAACTCTGGTTAATCTTGGGAATATTGAGTTATTTATTATATGCAATTTCAACAAGTATAGACAAGTACCTAATGAATCATAAATTTGATCCAATATTAACAAATACAATTAAAATGTTCTTTGATGAAATTATTCTACTTTTAGCAGGAATACTTTTTTTGGAATTTACAATCCCTTTTGGTTTTAACCTGTTTTTTATTTTTCTGTTGGGTTTGCTTTATGCAACCTCCGGTATATTATATTTTGAGTCACTAAAATTAGATGATGTTACTGAGATTATTCCTTATTTTCAGTCATTTTCCATTTTACTAATTTTCATATCTTCACTAATCTTTTTTAAGGAAACTGCAACATTCATCAATTACTTTGGAATTATCCTGATTTTAATTGGTGTTTATTTTATACTTTCAAAAAAGGGGTTTAAATTACTTTCCCTCAATAAGGGAATTTATTTAATTTCTATTGTTATAATACTCGGGGTTACTTATACAATTCTAACCAAAAGTTTGTTATACAATATAAAACCTATCAATCTTTCAATTTTAATGTATTTTTTTGCTACAATCATTTTAAGTGGCTATGTTTTAGTATTTCAGAAAAAGTTAATAACTAAAACCAAAGAATTAGTTAAACCTAAAAATTTAACAAAAATAATTATAACTTCATTTTTTGGAGCTTTTGGAACTTTATTGCTTTATCTGGCACTTTCAATAGGGGATGCTTCAAAAGTATATCCCATAGCAGGAGCACAATCTATGTTTATTTTTATAATAGGGGTGATTTTCTTAAAAGAGAAATTTTATTGGCACAGATTAATTGGGATTATATTTATTTTTATAGGAATTTATTTTGTTTCTATCTAAGAATTATATAATGGAAAAAGGAGAAATAAATATAGAATATCACAATATAAATTTATTTTTCCAGTTCTTTGCAAATATCATCAAACACTTTCTGTATATTCTGTTCCCCATCCACAGTGATTAATCGGTCCTTGTAGAACTCAAGCAAGGGTTGTGTCTGCTCATTGAACACCGTTAATCTTGTCCTGATAACATCTTCCTTATCGTCTTCCCTCAAAGTCAGTTCGCCCCCGCATCCGCACTTATCATCTATTGGAGGGTTGGTGATTAAATTATAATTTCTCCCGCACTTTGCGCACACTCTCCGGTTTGAAATTCTATCCACAATCGCTTCTTCGCTTACTTTCAAATAAATCACCCGGTCAAGTCTTTTGTTTTTCTCTTTCAGAAAGTTTTCCAAAGTCTCTGCTTGATTCAGGTTTCTTGGATATCCATCAAGAATAAAATTGTCCTTGTCTCCGATTTCCTTGAATATCAATTTTGCAACAAGTTCATCAGGAACCAGTTTTCCAGTTGAAGTATATTTTTTTATTTCATCATCATTGATTTTCCTGAATAAATCTCCTGGAGACGGGATTGGGGTTAATTCAAATTTTTCCGCAAGTTCAGTTATCTGGGTTCCTTTTCCTGAGCCTGGTGGTCCGAAAATTAATAATATCATTCTTGGGCTTTCTTAATTGCTAAAATAACATCTCCAGTAGCTTCCAGCAATTTCTGTGCTTCTTCTTTTGAAACATTAGTTTTCTGAACAATTAAATCAATATCTTCTTCATTGATTTTTCCCTGTTCCACAACTTCCCCCGCAATCTGGAAGGTTTGCTGTCCCTGCATTTTTATGGCTGTTACCTGAGGATTTTTTATGAGAATATCTTTTTCAGGGGTTTTAATAATTACTTCAATAGCATCAATATTATCTAGCTGCATACCCATTTGTCTTGCCATTTTTTCCATTTGTTTTGGGTTTATATTTGGGAACATAATTATTGTTTAAATTTTTTATTTAATGATTTGAATTTATCCTAAAACAGGTTTTTATCTCCTGCGCAATTAATTCTTTTGTCAATTTGTTGTTTCTTTTGCTAAATCCAAATATATCTCTCATTTGTCTGCTTCAATTTTTTGCAGGTTTCCCTGAATAATCAATCCCCTGTCCGCAATTCCTTCCAAGGCTGATTTGCCCGCAGTGTTGCCTTCATATAGGTCATGATACCAATTAATTAATATCCAAAACAATTATTTCTTAACCAACTCAGGCATTTTCATTGGAGAGGGCAACTGCAAATCATCCGCAATTTTTACGCTCTGAACCAAACATTTCTTGAAAATATAGTTAATTACCTTCAATGAAGTTTTTTCATCAAATTTCTTTTCTTTTTTCCATTGGATTAAAATTTCTTCCTGATTTTTATCAGTATATAACAATTCGCCTCCAATATTTATTTTTGCATTTGTTGGCTCGTACTTGGTCTTAGATTCAAATTCAATTACAAGAACTTTTGTCTTATTCCCGGCGATTTCAAGGTCTTTCTCCACAATATTCTTTATTTTTGGCAATGAAGAAGATATTTTTAACTCTCCTTTTGGAACTCCTCCAATAGAGCCTTCAATATTAGCTATCCTGAAACTTAAGATTCCCATATAACAAGATTAATAAAATTAATAAATAGATAACACTATCCAAAAAATCAACAAAAATTAAAAAAATTAAAATTTCACAAGACTCTTAATAAGTTTGTCTTTTTCATCATTGTAGGTTGTGAACATGCCCCCAAGAACTTTTTCTATATGGTCTAATCTGTTTTCTAATTTATTCATTACTCTCTTCATTTCCACAAGACCGCACCAAACCTGAGCAACCTGCACATTATCAGAGGTTCTATAAGCACATCTATGTTTTCTTATTGATTCTAATAATTCATTTAGTTCCTGCTCTGATTCTACTGACAAACATTCTTTCCAGTCTGCTTTTTTACCATTCGTACCTAAATCTAGCATTTTTTCACCTAAATTAATTAAGAAAAAAACTTTAAATACTAATTAAAATAAAGTAGTAACATCTTATTACTTATTTAAAATACTAGTTATACTGGGAAAGGTTCCAACAAATTACTTTATATATAAATAAATATAATTATGTTCAAAGGTGTTACTCCTGTAATTGCAATTATTTTATTAACTGGAGTTACTCTTGGAGGTATTATATCCGCTTATATTGGAATTATCAGTTTAACCAATGATATTGAATACAATATTGAAAAATCCGTACTGGAAGAATTTGATGCCAGAGGGGCAAATCTTAAAGTTGATGTTTTTGGAAACTGTAAGATTTACCTGAGAAATACAGGGACAAAAGATATACCTATGGAAGCAATCAGCCTTTACCTGGATGATCAACCAGTAAAATACGAGCCTTCAACAGGAATTATTAAAATAAATAATGTTACCGAAATTACTTTTTCCGGTTTAAATTACAAAAGATATGATGTGAAAATAAAATTAATGGGTAAATTACTAGAACAAGGTTATATGATTTGCAGTGGCGGGGCTCCGGTATATGACTTCTCTTGTTCTATAAGACATTTAACATGTAATACGGGAGAAACAGAAATTTTAGCGCTTTCAGCTTTAACTAATGGATTTGCGGAATTGGTGACCGAAGGAAATTATAATTATCTATTATGTTGCGATAATATTAGTTCTGTAAAAACTGTGCCAAACCATGATTGTGGCGGTTCTTACACAGGTCTTATAAGTTTATCAGGTAACACAAATGCTCTTGTTGAAAAATTTAATTTACCCGGAGGTTTTACCAATAAAACCAGTATCTGCGTAGAATTTAATGACAACGCAAGATTGGAATGTACCCGCACCACCTCAAGTAATTGCGACAGTTGGAACTGGAAGAAATTAGTTTCAGCTTCAGGAATTACAAACGCAAATATAGGAAATGCATCTGCATACCCCAATAATGTATTGTGTTGCACAGTTTATTAATTGCATTTTCAACCTCAACTCTTCAGAATATGATTCTATGGTAACTGAACTTAGAAATATATAGAACCTTTGGATACTGTGGCTAAAAAATTACCAATACTTCAAGAAACAGAAAGGTTCCCCGTGACAGATAATATAAGGAATATTCAAATTTTTTAATTCCATTCAAAGATATGTTTGGAATATTGGGAGTGGAAGTAGTTAGAGATGAAATTATTGGTAAAATGAGATCTTTAGAAATTGACCTTTCTGGGAATAATTATATAAATAAAGGTAGGAAAATTTCTAGTAATTCTAATGCTCTCAAAGCAGATATATATTTTGGTTATGATATAGCCCCTACGAATTATGATGGGGCTTCTGAAGAAGGTTGTGAATTTCTGCCTGATGATGCTTATTATACTAATGGAGATTCTAAAATGAGATTGGGTTTAGGCGGTCTTTATTATCGGGATTTAACTGAAAAGAAGATGAGAGAATTGCTTTGGGTATTGGAAATAAATATTATGAAGGGTGATTTATATTTCCTGCGAAGGATTGGAGAGAAATTGTGAATGAGTTGTTTGAATGGCGATAAATAAATAGGTATGCATGAATTTATCTATTTGTGGCTATTATCATAAATCCTAAAGCGGAAATTACTTCTTTAGCCAACTCAAGATTTCTGAAATTGTTTGAGTGGTATAATATACTTACCTCTTGAATCCCATCTCGATATAGCTTTGCTATTATTTTATTATCCGGTATTTCTTCTAACCAGTCAGATAGAACGAAAGCTCCACTATAATATTCCCAACAAATCAATAAACCAAATTTATTATCGGGTAACTGTTTTAATTTCTTGTCAATTACCTTTTTATCTTCATCTCAATAAGATTTTATTCCCCCACTTACTTTTTTCCCTTTTAATTCTTTGTGAACCGAGACACTTGCACCATGCCAAATTTGAAGGTTTATATTATGATTTAATTCAATGTCAACATCTTTAGTTATTCCATTAACTTCATAGTTAACTTCCATATCTGTGACTTTAAATTTATTTCCTTCAAAAAATCTTTTGACACATTCTGCATGAAATATATGTCCTGCTTTTTTATCTTTTTTTAATATTTTTATTAGTTTTTTAATATTAGGAATTTTGTTTATATTCTTTTCGAAATACTTAATATACTCTTCGGATGCTCGAGATACTTCAATTAATTCAAAGTCATTCATTTTAAACCTTTTTTTATCAAATCTCAATCATCCTTTAACAACCCCCATAGGAACAACTCTTACAACTTTCTTTGAAATTCCCGCCAAATCAACGGAATTTATCACTTCATCAATGTCTTTGTAAGCGTTCGGGGATTCCTCTGCAAGAACTTTTGGGGCTGTTGCTTTTGCAATAATCCCTTTTTTCATCAAATCTTCTTTCACTGTGTTTCCGCGGAAACTTCTTATTGCATTTCCCCGGCTCATTACTCTCCCAGCTCCGTGGCAACTTGAGTAAAAAGTATCTTTTGCGTTTTCTCCCCCAACCAAAATATAACTTGCAGTTCCCATTGAACCAGCAATCAATACTGGCTGACCAACTTTCATATAGGTTTCAGGAAGTAATTCATGTCCTGCGGGCAGACTTCTTGTTGCTCCTTTCCTGTGAACATATAGTTTTCTTTTCTCACCGTTGACTTCATGTTCTTCAAGTTTACAGATATTGTGGCACACATCATACATTAGTTTCATATCAAGTTCATCTCTAGTTCTCCCGAAAATTCTTTCAAAACTTTCTCTTACCCAATCGGTCATCACAGTTCTGTTGCAGAAAGCATAATTGACTGCACCTTTCATTGCCTCAAAATAATCCTGTCCTTCCTGCGAGTTTGTGGGGGCGCATACTAATTGCGGGTCAGGAAGTTTAATATTGTATTTTTTTGATGCGGCTTCATGAATTTTCAAATAATCTGTTGCGATCTGGTGTCCTAGACCTCTTGAACCGCAGTGAAGCATTATCACCACCTGATTTTTTTTAGTCACCCCGAAAACTTCAGCAGTCTTTGAATCAAAAATATCATCAACTTTCTGGATTTCAAGGAAGTGATTTCCTGAACCCAAAGTTCCTAATTGAGGAAGACCTCTTTTCTTTGCCAGCTCGGAAATTTTATCTGTGTTTGCTCCTTTGATACACCCATATTCTTCCATATGTTCTAAATCTTCTTTTTCAGCATAATTATTTTTAAGAGCCCATTTTGCCCCGTTGTTTAAAACCTCTTCAAGCTCATCCTTTGAAATTCTTAATTTTCCTTTTGACCCAACCCCGGTTGGAACATTTTTAAAC
The DNA here is from genome assembly GCA_003663295.1 of Candidatus Aenigmatarchaeota archaeon. GTDB lineage: Archaea > Aenigmatarchaeota > Aenigmatarchaeia > QMZS01 > QMZS01 > QMZS01. The sequence goes on from QMZS01000036.1 coordinate 8,148, forward strand.
AAAAGGTCGATTAATTCTCTTAATTTTGGTTTTACTTCACTATAAGTCAGATTTGTTTTAATTATCCTGATTCCGCAGTTTATATCAAAACCTGTGCATCCGCAGGAGATTATCCCTTCTTCTGAATCAAATGCCCCAACAGCGCCCATTGGCAAACCATAACCCCAGTGGATATCAGGCATCCCGCACACAGGTTCAACAATCCCTGGAAGACAAGCAACATTTGTGAGCTGTTTAATCGCTTCATCTTCAATCTGGTTCCTGACTTTCTCAGTAGCGATTATTTTCGCATTTACCCGCATTCCTTCTCTTTCTTCTTTGGAAATTAAGTATTCAAATTCAGAGACTTTATTAACTTTCATAACATACAATGTTTTAAAATATTAGTCAATTATTTGTATTAATATATCTCAGTATATTTAGTTATGGCATATGATTGTGGATTTATAGCAAGTCCGAGCGTATGCAGAATATTATACGAATTCGCATTTCCATGGATATTCTGTTTCGCAATATTTTTCGGTTTGTTATTAAGAGCAAAGATAT
>QMZS01000037.1 GCA_003663295.1 Candidatus Aenigmatarchaeota archaeon
CAAGAAGCAGAGTTTTTAATCCATACTCGGCACATTTCTCAGCGGCTGAACTTCCGCCAGGTCCCGCCCCAACAATAATTACATCATAAAAATTTTCCTGAGAGTTCATAATTAACAATTAATCTAATTAATTTTTCCCCAGCCTATCAAGTGCCATTTCCCGTCAACAAGTTTTGAATAGCTTACTTTAGCGCCTTTCTCCGCGCAAATTGGCAGTTTTAATTTTAATTTTAATTTTTTGTCATTTATTAATATTATGCTTCCTGTGCTCCTGCTGTTCTTACAATAAACCAATAGAGTGTCTTTGATTTTAAGTTCATAACCCTTAAATAAATTATAATCGGTTTCAATTTCATAAAGAATTTCAGGCATATTTTTTGTTCCTGCAAGACATCCCGCAAGTTTATCTGACTTTGCCATTGAAGGGTCAAGACTTGTCTGCAAAGCAACAAGACCTCCGCAGGTTGCTTCATCAACTTCAAGTTTATCCCTCCTTATTTTTTTCACTTTTGTTCCCAATTCAATATAGTTCCCTTTTATTGAAACCGGTTTTATTATTATCTCATTCCCTTCTTTTAACTTGCCCCTTATTACACTGCCTCCGATTACACCTCCTGCCAGATTTTCCGGTTTTATCCCAGGTTTATTTGCGTCAAAAGATCTTGCAACAAGGAATAAAAAATCTCCTTCAGGATAATTGGGTTTTTCTATTTTTAAAAGTTCATCCAATAAATATTCTATCCCAACGCCCTGTTGCACTGAAGTTGGAATTATCTTTGAGTTTTCGGCAATGGTTCCTTTAACCAGTTCTTTTATTTCCTTATAATTTTTCAGGGATTCTTCCTTTGACACAAGGTCAACTTTATTCTGGACAATGATAATATTTTTTATTTCTCCAACTTCCAGAGCTCTTAAATGTTCTAAAGTTTGCGGTTGGGGACATTTTTCATTTGCGGCAATCACAAGAACTGCGGCATTAAATAAAGCGGCTCCGGTAAGAACAATTGGAATTAAACTTTCATGTCCTGGAGCATCAATTAAAGAAAATATTTTTTCGTGTTTGCAGTCAGAAAAACAATGAACGCACTTTTTATTTGTTGTAGTTCTCCCGCATTTTTCGCATTTGTAAATTGAAAAATCGGAATATCCCAATCTTATTGTAATTCCCCTCTTCTTTTCTTCAGAGAAATTATCAACCCATTTTCCTGTGAGAGCTTCCACTAAAGTGGTTTTCCCGTGGTCAACATGACCAACTATTCCGATATTTAATTCAGGGCGCATAATTTACTTAATAACATTTTATTATTGGGAATTGATCCAAAATTATTTAAATTAATTTTTTGTTTGTATTAAATCACCTTTTTTCAGCAGAATTTGGTATTTCTCAAATCTTGGGTCTTATTCAGTAATATTATATATCCTTGAATGTCTATATATTCTTTTTACAAGAAGCTCATAAACCATAACTTCTACCCTTTCTATTGAACCATTTTTATTGAGATATGAGATTACCGGCACTTCTGAAAGAATGGCGCAACCGCACGCGAAACTGCCTGTAACAACAGGCTCCATACCCGTGCATAAATACCAGTTTTCCCGGATTTAACCACAACCTGCCCTTCATTAAGCGCAATTAAATTATCTAAACTATAAACATCTTCGCTTCCTTCAGGATATTTTATCATAATTCCAATCCTAAAAAAATGATTAATATTCAAATTTGAGCCACCTATCAAATTTATCAAGAGATAAATTATGGAAAAGAAGAAAATTCTGTTTATTGAAACAGGGGGGACAATTACCGCCAAAATGGTCAATAGCAGTTAGAAATCGGGAGAATTCAATGAAAAGGAATTACTGAATTTTATTCCTAAAATAAAGGATTGGCAGATATTAAAACCATTGATTTACTTAATATTGACTCATCCAATATGCAGCCAAAACACTGGCTTGAAATCGCCAAAACAATTAAAGATAATTATCCTGAATATGGTAGTTTTGTAATTACTCACAGAACTGATACAATGCATTATACTGCATCAGCCTTATCTTTCTTATTGCAGGATTTATCAAAACCTGTTGTATTAACAGGTTCGCAGGTACCCCCATATGCTGGGTTCTGATTCAAAAAGAAATATTCTGGATTCAGTTCGCATTGCCACAGAGACAAATATATGCGAAGTGGTAATTGTATTTAACAGTAAAATTCTGAGAGGAAACAAAAGTAAAAAATTTAGGGGAGTGGAATTTGAAGCATTTGAAAATATGGGGATGTTACCCTTAGGCGTTATTGAACCTGATATCAGACTGACAGGAGAACATTTCAAAAAAGAAAATAATGAACTAAAATATTTCAATAAACTTGAAGAAAAGGTCTGTGTACTAAAAATAACCCGGGATTTAATCCAAAAATAATTTCTAATTTAATAGATTTGGATTACAAAGGAATAATTCTGGAATGTTTTGGGGTGGGGAATGTGCCTATTGATGAAAATTCTCTGGTGCCTGAAATAGAAAATGCTGTGAAAAAAAGAATTCCTGTTATTGTGTCTTCACAGTGCACAATTGGTTTCTCATGGATGTACCTTTATGAATGCGGCAAGAAAGCTTTGGATGCTGGGGCAATCCTGGGACATGATATGATTAGCGAAACCGCAATGACCAAATTAATGTGGATTTTGGGAAATTATCCTGTACAATATTGAAAAGATAAAAGAATTATTTTTGAATGATGTCTGCGGTGAAGTCTCCAGCATAAGAACTCCAAAAGAAAAAAGAATCTAGGAATATTCATTATAATTTCAATTAACAATAATGGAACCTTTAAATTTATTCTGGGTTGTTTTACTCACTTTCCTCCCAACACTTGAACTAAGAGCCTCAATTCCTTATGCTCTACTCATATTGGAAATGAACCCTTTAATTGCGTTTCTTATAATTATTCTGGCAAATATTGTTCTCGGAGAAATAATATTTTATTCTCTCCACACAATTCTACCTCATGTGCTGAGAATAGAGCTTCTTGAGAGAATCTACAATAAATGTATAAAAAGGATTCAGAAAAAGATACACAAGAATGTTGATAAATACGGGACAATGGGTCTTGCTTTGTTTATCGGGGTTCCCCTCCCGGGTTCAGGCGTCTGGACTGGGGCTTTAGCCGCTTTCCTCCTCGGATTTGAAAGAAAAGAATTCTCTAAAGCAAATATTATTGGTGTGTTAATTGCAGGGGTGGTTGTGACCTTTGTAGTTGTTGCTGGAATTAATGGATTTTCTTTATTTGTTAAATCCTAAGGTTTTTCTAAAATCAGAGAATTCCCTTGATTTAAGGGATTATTTTCAAAAAACAATAATTCTTCCACAAAAACAGGCAAAACCCCTTATTTAATTTAATGAATAAAATGGTTATGAACAGCAAACTTATCTTTGTTACACTGGCATTTCTTTTAATCAGTCTTGCCTTTCTCGGGTACAAACAGGTAACAACTGGCAGTTTTATTGATGGGAGTATTGATTTAGAAGGAGGGAACCTTCTTATTATTTCTTTCTCTGATGCAAATTATAATGAAATCTCAGGTTTAAGGGACACACTTCAAACCAAATACCATGTTAACACATACACTACAACAAGTGCAATTGAAACCCAGTTATCAGTTGAATGTGCTGAAGATAATATTAATGAATTAATAAATGATATTAACAATACTCTTGAAATCAGGAGTTATGAACTTAACAAAATAGATCCTAAATTAAGCGCAGGGATTTTTAATGAAATAATATATTCTGTGTTTGTTGCTTTCATTGCGATAGCAATTATAATATTTCTCCTTTTCAGAACATTTATTCCATCATTTGCAGTTGTCCTGTGCGCATTCTCAGATATTATAATTACAATATTTTTTATGAATATTTTTTCAATACCTTTGTCAATAGTCACCTTTACCGCTCTCTTAATGTCCCTTGGTTATTCAGTTGACACCGATATTTTACTCACCACAAGAACTCTTAAATCAAGAAAAAAATTTGATGAACAATACAAAAAAGCCTTTAAAACCGGACTTACAATGACAGCAACAAGCCTGGTTGGGCTTATTTCCATTTTATTGATAACCGGGTTTTCATCAGTATTTGGACAGCTTGCCGCAGTCCTGATAATTTGCCTTATTGTTGACCTTCCAAATACATGGATTCAGAATGCATCAATTTTAAGGTGGTATGTAAAAAAATATAAACACTGAAAATTTAATTAAATTTAATTAAATTTAATTATGGGAAAATTCTGGAATCTTGTGGATAAAGTAATAAAAGACTCGGATGTTTTACTGCTATTGCTGGATGCCCGTCTTGTGGAAGAAACAATGAATCCAGAAGTAGAAAATAAAGTTGAAGAATCTGAAAAACCCCTTATATATGTTATAACCAAATGCGACCTTGTTGATAAAGATGTTGTTGAAGTATATAAGAAAAAACTAAAACCCTGCGTGTTTATCTCAGCAAAAAAACATTTTGGAACAAAAATTCTTCGCGACAGAATTCTAATCGAAGCAGAGAAAGCAGGAATAAAAACCTACAAAACAATCAATGTTGGGGTTCTTGGCTACCCGAATGTTGGAAAATCCTCATTGATTAACGCGATGAAAGGGAAGAAATCTGCTCCGACCAGCATAATCAGCGGGTACACAAAAAACCTGCAGATGGTAAGAACTCACAAAAGGATGATGCTGATGGATACTCCGGGAGTGATTCCTTATTCAGAAAAGGATTATATAAAACACGCACTTATAGGGACAATTGATTTCAACCAGATAAGAGAAGCGGATATTGTTGTGATTAAATTAATGGAAAAATATTCCGGTATGATTGAATATTTTTATGGGGTTGATACCCAGAAAGACAAAGAAGAAACTATCAAAGAGATTGCATTAAAAAGAGGAATTCTAAGAAAAGGTGGGGAACCTGATATCACCAAAACCGCAAAAACAATTATAAGAGACTGGCAGACCGGGAAGATTAAATAAAATTTCTCTCTGAAAATCAGGTATTCAGAATAAAAAATTGGAATGAAATCTATTGTCATTAATCAGAATTTAACTAAGATAAATATTTAATTTCTCTTGTTGGGGTCTTCTTTTATCTTAGCAAGAAAAACAACATAATTTTTGCCGTATACTTTTGCGCAATCAGGACAGGTTGTGAAATAGAAATATAATCTTTCAATTTCCTCATTTTTTGATTTTACATATTCTTTCATTTCCTTAATCCATTTACTCATATTTTTAGATGAACCTTCGTAAACTTTTGTTAAAAAAGTTCCTGATAATTTAACCATTTCTTCCCCAGGAACATCTCTACTCACCGCAACATAAATCTCAGAAGTCAGGAAAGCTTTTTCATATGAAAGCGTGAGCGGTTGCGGAGCAAAAGCTCCTACAAACTGAATTATCTCATCTTTTTCATGCAAAACATTCTTTAAATTCCACGGAACATGGAACAGACTTCTTACTTTGTATTTAACAAACAATTTATTCATCCAGATAATTCTTTGGTCCATCCACGGTCTTGGATCAAATCTTGGGCAACATGCGGTCCCTGATTCTTCATTAAATTGAGCCATAAAAATATTAGATAATTATATTAATATTCTTTGAATTGCCAAAACAAAAAGAATAATTTCATTAAAAAGGAATTAAAATTATTTCATTTCTTATCCGCGTTTCTTACCTCAGCGTATCTCTCAATACTTCGCGAACCAAAGTAGAATGAGACCATTGAAAGATATACCCAGTTGATATATTCCATCATCGGGCTTTCCGTGAACAATAAAATTAAGTAGGCTATAGTGAAAGTAATCATCAAAGCCCTTCTTATCTCGTGCCTATCCAATACCCCGATACTCTCCGGGAAAAACATTGCGATTCTGTCAGCAATTGGCAGTTTCTCCAGTTCTTTCAGTTTCATTTCAAGTTGTTCAATATCATCTTTATTGTTTTTGGAATCTTCCCTGAGAACTTTAACCTTTTCCTTTCCCTCCTCAAATATCATCCGCGAATTATAACTCAAGTAATTCATGACAATGAGAGACAGAAAGAAAATACTTATTGCAAACCCCGCAAAATAGATTCCTGTTTCGCCTAAATAAATTAAGAGTCCTAAACTTGAAGTGATTATGCTTAGGATAATTATCCACATTAAATAAACTCCGCGGCACATAATAATATAAGGGTTGGTTTAATAGTTAATTAAATGGATTGTTTTTTCCGAACAAAATAGAAAACTCTTTTGTTAGAAGTCTTAATATTAATGAAATAAGTATTGATGAAACTAAAATTAGAATAATAACAAGAATTATTTTTAAGTCCTCAGAAGACTCTTTAAAAAAACCTCAACTAAAAAATTAAATAAAGTAATCAGAGCAATAAGGGTTGTTGCAATTACGATCAACCCATTAAATTCTTTAGTTGCTTTAATAATAGAATATACATTTAAAAACTGTGAATCCGAATCTTGAGTGTACACTTTAGGAGCATGTATATATATTTCGTTAAGTATTTCCTTCCATGATGTGCCTGAAAGAAACTCTTTTATTTTCAATTTACCCTTTTTAGATTTTATCCTTCTAAACACCCCTCCATAAAATTCTCGTCCATCAACACTGAATTATCGCATTCGTGTCTCAGGTGCCAGGAACCTCCCTTCATGAAATAATAATTTTCCACCTGTTTTCCTTTTGCCTGGACTGCTTTTATTGCGGGGATAAAATCCGCATCCCCAGAAACCAGAATCGCTGTGTCATAGGCGTCATTGTAGGCAAGAACAATCAGGTGGGTTGCCAGATACACATCGTCTCCTTTTATTGTGTAAATTGGCTTTTCATTCACAACTCTTTTCTGCAGTCTCACCAATACCAATTCAAAGTTTGGGAATTTTCTTAATTTATCAAAAAATTCCTGCTGTTTCCAATATTTCTCCTTATCGCAATTTATATCCGCAGGAGCATTATAATAATATACCCTCACCAATTTTCTTCTTCTTGCAAGTTTTCTCGCAAACTTCAGGAAATCAATATCCTTGGTTCCAATATTGTTTTTAAACCCGTGATAAAAATTACTCCCATCTATGAAGATAACTACCCTTTCAGACATAAGATTACTTAATAAAATATAACACAATAAATGATTTTGTGAATCTGGAACAATAATATCCCGGTATTGCCGAAACCATACCGGGGAGAATATAATATATATACCTATTTATTAATTTAACCTTCAATTCGCATATTCCACAGTTTCTGCCCCAAAACACCAATAACAATATTTCCTTTATAATTATGGACTTCTTTGAAATAAACGCGGATTTACACATTCATTCAAAATACGCAAGGGCGGTTTCAGAGAAAATGGAGATTCCTGTTATTGCGGAACAGGCAAAACTGAAAGGGGTTCAGTTACTTGGAACCGGGGATTGCCTCCACAACAAATGGCTTGCTCACCTAAAAGAAACATTAAAAGGAGACGGGATTTACACTTACAAAAACAGCGAGACAAAATTTGTTTTACAGACAGAGGTGCAGGCTCTTGGAAGAGTTCACCATGTAATCTTACTGCCATCTTTCTCAAAGGCCGATGAACTCAGGGAAAAACTTTTAAAATACTCAAACAACCTTGACGCTGACGGAAGACCATGGCTGAAAATAATGGGTGAGGAAATTGCGGAGAAAGTTCTTGAGTGCGACGGGATGTTCGGACCTGCCCACGCTTTCACTCCTTACTTTGGAATGTATGCTCACTTCAACACATTAAAAGAATGCTACGGAAAATACGCAGATAAAGTTTCTTTTCTTGAACTTGGTCTTTCCGCGGATTCAAAAATGGCGGACAGAATTTCCGAGTTGCACAAATTAACTTTTCTTTCAAACTCAGATGCGCACTCGCCTTATCCATTAAGAATTGCAAGAGAATTCAACAGGATAAAAATTAAAGACATTACTTACGAAGAACTTAAAAAAGCCCTGCACCAGAAAGACGGGAGAAAAGTAACCATGAACTGCGGGTTTTATCCTGAACATGGGAAATATCATTTATCAAGATGCAAAAATTGTTTAATGTTTTACAAACTTGAAGACGCGAAAAAACTGAACTGGAAGTGCGGTAAATGCGGTGGAATAATTAATAAAGGTGTAGTTGACAAAATCCTTGAAATCTCAGATGCAGAAGGAAATCCTGACAGGGCAAAATATGTTCATATATATCCATTAACAGAAATAATCGCAACCGTCTACAACATAAAAACATTCTCTTCAAAAACAGTTTCAAATGTATGGGATAAATTTATCCAACAATTCGGAAATGAAATCAATGTTTTAATTGATGCTCCGATAGAGGAATTAAAAAGAGTTGATTTAAGAGTGGGGGAATATATTGAAGCTTTTAGGAAAGAAAAGATTAAACAGATTCCCGGGGGCGCAGGTATTTATGGAAAACTTCTTCCTTTGGGGGAAAACGAAGAAACTGAATTTTTCAAGTATAAACAGAAAAAACTGGGGGACTTTTGGCTCCATAGAAATCCTATGATTTAGCCTTCGGCTAAATCATTTATGATAAGAAAAATATCTGGATTTAGAAAATCAATACGAAAAATATTGCATATTCTCTCAGGAAATGTGGCTCTCTATTCTTCAA
>QMZS01000038.1 GCA_003663295.1 Candidatus Aenigmatarchaeota archaeon
CCTTTAGATGTTCCATGAGTATTTGAACAACTGCCTTTAGATGTTCCATGAGTATTTGAACAACTGCCTTTAGATGTTCCATGAGTATTTGAACAACTGCCTTTAGATGTTCCATGAGTATTTGAACAACTGCCTTTAGATGAAGAACCAGATACTCCGCTCCAATCAGATGCAAAGTTCTCGCAGTAACCTGAATTGGTTGAAAAATCAGCACAGTCGTAGAAATGAAATGCCCAAAGATATTCTGTAAATGCATTTGTAGTTAGTAATCCTGGCCAGCCAACAACGCAATTAGTACCCATATTTATAAGTGTGCTTCCAAAATTATTATATGAATAACAAGTCATCAAAGTAACTTCATTTGTGATTTGACTGCTACTAATCTCATTAGAATACATTAATCGTCCGCTAAATCCATTATCTTCATTTCCACCAATACAACTACTGCATCCATACCCCACAAAAAGTACAGAATCATAGTTTTGAAGATAACTCATAAAATTAGATTCTGTTGGATTTAATTTTACGCTTCTTGAATACAAACCATTGGCACCATTGTATGCACCAGATTGTCCCCACCAGGCGTAATCTTCATTAATATAGGTAATCTTCAGACTTGTCGCACTTACGACTCCCATTCCCATCATTACTGCCATTATTACGACCATCAAACCAATTATTTTATTTTTCATTCTTTATCACCTTTTTCAAATAGTGAATCTCCCCAAACTCAATAAGATTGATTCTTTGATTCGGTGTGTCGCTATAAATATATTTGTAAAGTGGACACTTATAAAAAATTGGTTTTTTTAAATATCTTATTGGAGAGAAGTAACTCAAAATAGGAAATTTTTGGATTTTGTGCTTCCAATTGACTGGAAATTTTTGGATTTTAGGTATTTGTAATTCATAGATATTATGTCCCCAAAATTTCCATTTGAAAATAAAAGATCAGGTCAGGAGGAGATGATTAATAAAATTAAATATTGTCTTGAAAACAAGAAAAATCTCTTAATTCATGCTCCAACAGGAATAGGAAAAACCGTATCGGCTCTTTATCCAGCTGTTAAGTTTGCGTCAAAGCGAGGTCTGAATGTTTTTTTCCTCACCCCAAGACATTCCCAGCACATAATGGCTATTGAAACCCTGAGGAAAATCGGGAATATAACTGTAATGAATATAATCGGGAAGATGGGTTTTTGCAATAATGTTTATGAGGGATTGCATCCAGGGGATTTCCATGAGATGTGCAATTATCTTAAAAAAGACGGCAAGTGCAAATATTACAACAAAGTTTATGATAAAGGAAATGTGACTGATGAAGCAAAGGCAAAGGTTAGGGAATTAAGAGGAGTTGTTTTAACTTCAGAGGAAGTAAAGAAAAGATGCGTGGATTTTTGCCCTTATGAAATTGCGTGCCAGGGAGCAAGGAAAAGCACCGTGGTGGTTGCGGATTATTTCCATTTATTTAATCCATTTATCTCAGGCACTTTTTTGGCGAAGATTGACAAAAAACTAGAGGATTCAATAATTATTGTTGATGAGGCCCACCAGCTCCCGGGAAGGTCAAGGGATTTGGTTTCTTCAAAACTAACTTCTTATATTTTAAACCGCGCTGTTAAAGAAGCAAAGGATGTTCAGGCGGAAATTTCAAATGATTTGGAAGAGTTTCAGTCAATGGTTGAGAATCTCAAGGGAAAAATAAGAATGGGTGATGAGGGTTATATTTCAAAGAGCGAAATAAATATAAATTCCTTTGGACTTAAATTCCTTGAAAGATTGAAAGAGACTTCGGATTTGGTAATAGAAGAGGGAAAAGAAAGAAGCCATTGTTTAAGTATTCTGGATTTTCTTGAGAGATGGACAAATTCTGATGAGCAGAATTTCACAAGGATTGTCAGGAAGAGACCGTCGAGGTACGGGGAACAGGTTGAGGTAAAAATAAGCGCTTTACTGCCTTCTGAAATAACTTCTGATATAATCAACAACAGTTATTCAACGATTTTAATGTCCGCAACTCTTCAGCCTCTTGAGATGTATTCGGATTTACTCGGTGTTAAAAGATGTGAAAGTGTTTCTCTTAAATCCGCATTCCCGAAAGAGAACAGGTTGAATTTAATTGCTCCGATTGCAACAACAAAATATTCAAGGAGAGGCGATGCCCAGTACAAAAATTACGCAGATATTATAAAAAAAGTATTTGATAGCGTTGGGGGAAACACAGCAGTTTTCTTCCCATCATATTTCTTTCTCCAGCAGGTTGAAAATTATCTTGATGAGGGTATAAATTATTTCAGGGAATCGCAGGAATTATCCAAAGAACAAAAGAATACTATGCTGAAGGATTTCATAAATTCCAAAAACAGTCTGCTGATGGGCGTTCAGTCAGGTTCTTTTGACCAGGGAATTGATTTCCCGAATAATTCCCTGAAGTGCACGATTGTTGCGGGAATTGCTTTGGCAACCCCAGACCTTGAGACAAAAAGCGTTGTTGCGTGTTACAACAGGCATTATGGCAAAGGGATGGAATACGGTTATATATATCCCGCAGTCCAGAAAGTTGTTCAGGCTGCTGGGAGAGCAATCAGGTCTGAGACCGACAAGGCAGTTGTTGTCTACCTTGATGAGAGGTTTATGTGGAGGAATTATATAAGAGCTTTGTCAGGAGAGAACTTCAAGGTTAGCAGGGCTCCGTGGGTAGATATTAAGGAGTGGAAGGGTGTTGATGGACAGAATTAATGTTGTGACTTTTTGTTAAGAAATATGATATTTTATGGAGTCTGAGATAGTTTGTATGGGATATGTTTTCTATAAGGATTAGGTTCTTTTAGTGAAGCACAGAAAAACAGATAAATATATGTCTTGTGGAGGTCACTTAGAAAAAGGGGAGTCTTTTGTTGAATGTTTGGTTAGAGAGATTAAAGAGGAGACGAATCTTGATGTAACTGTAATTAATACTAATCAAATGAAACCAATTGGGGAGCCGTTGCCTTTTTTAATTACAACAAAAATATTGAGGAATAAAAAGTTATTGATTTTGGAATATTTATGTGAAACAGAAGATATTTCACAGATTAGACTTGATGAAAAAGAATTAATTGATTATATCTTTATTTCAAATGAAGAATTAAAAAATTTCAATGAAAGAGATATTCTCAAACTAATTCTTAAAGAAACTTTTAAAATAAAAGATAGAATTAATTTAGAATATAAGAAATAAGAATTAGTTAATTAATTTAATATGGATTCCAATAACTCCGTATTTTAATTCTACCTCTTTGCTGTAACATTCTCTGATGTCTTCTATTTGCTTTTTTAAGGTTGTTCCTTCGGGATGTCCGAATTTTTTATAATCAAATGAGGAATAAAGATTATTGAATGTTTTAAATCGGGATAAGCCAATTACTTTTACGGATATTTTTTCATCAGATTGTCAATGAGAGAAAATTCAATTGTATCATCAAGTCTAACCTTTTGTCTTTTTTCATCATAGACTCTCACTTCTATGATTTTTATGCCTTTTTTTATTCTAAAAAAGGGTTCCCTGAATAGTTTCATCTGATATTTCATAAAATTTTAATCTTTCAATATATTTAAATGCGAATGTTTCAATTATTAGATTTTCAGGATAAAATAAATTTTGGTTGAAATTAGCAGAATCAAAGAAATAAGGCGGTTAATTCACAACTTCTTTTATTTTTCTGCATCTCTTGCAAATATATTCCTGGGAAAATTTGCCATTTCCCCTATTTTGAGGGCCCATGAATTTTTCCCATTTGTGAAATCCAAAGAAACATTTGAGATTGACCATAATAATCATAGAGAATATTTAAGTTTCTTTTATTTAGAGGGGTTTTTTTTATGAAATTTCATAGAACTTTAAAACAAGGTCCTTCTTGATTTTCAAGGTTTTTTCTGCGTTGGTTAATTCCCTTTTTTATTCCTTTTTCTGCTTTTGGATTTATCCCTTCAAGTTCTACAAGTCTTTTTTCCAGATCTCTTAATCTTGAAAAAGCGTAAGGTAGGTTTCCAATTTCGTAAACTGGTTTTTCTCCAATTTTTAAGACAGGAGGCTCATAGGAAAATCCCAGTTTCCCGCCCAAATTCTTTTTTGATTTAAAATAATTAAATGGCATATCGCCATATTGATTGCGGGTATCCAAATCTGATAATTTTACCAAAGCTTCTGAAATTCTATGGGCCCAGTCATCAGCTTCAGCAGGAGTTGGATGTTTTTTTGGTTATACCAGGTATCATAAATTTCTCCATATTTATCATCTGACACAATAGATCCAGTATAATAATCATATTTATTAAGTTCTCCAATTAACAAGGCCAATAACATAGGATTTGATTGAATATCTTCTGCTGTTAATCGGCTTGAAGGGTGGATTCCCAATGACCTGTTTTTATATTCCACATCATCCAATCTTGTATTAAACTATTTTTCCTCATAGTTCAAGTTATTATATTTTTTAAGTGTTCCTAAAATACCCTCAAGTTGATCTCTATCAGAAACCACAAAATAAGTACCCAATAGAGGGTCCCATTTTTGAAATTTTTCTATTTTATAACCGTTTTTTTTCAAGCATGTCCTATAAATCACTTAAAACAGCTACTTCAGAATCACAGGTTTTATATATTTTGGTGTTCCCCCAGACAAAATCCAATTCTTTATCTTTAGCAGTCATAGTTTTTAGAGTTGATGCTAACAACTTCTTCATTTGATTCTCCCGGAATCTCTCTTACTTTTTCCTCTTTTTTCAGGTGCAGCCTGTGTTCTTTAAGCAGCTTGTACAGCACCCACATGAGTAAAACCACCATTAGCAGTAAGAGTAGCACAAAGGTTGTTATCATGACTTTCTGGATGGTAATATTGCTGAATACAAACCATCGGTCTGCAGGTGATTGGGTTACTCCGGTTATAGCCCCCAGGGGGTTTTCAGTAGGGGTGCTGGTATTTTGAGTTTCCTCAATTTTTATATTTAATTCAATAATACTTTCGGAATTTTCAGTTTTCAGAGTAATCTTAATTGTATCATCTTCAGAGTCAAGAGCTGGTCGCAGAATAATTTCAATAATCTTAGATTCCCCACTTTCAAGTTCTACAGTTTCTGGGTATTCTTTCAGCCATATTGTGATATCTTCAGGGAAAACAAGTTCAAATTCATCTTTAACTTTCCCAGTATTTTTTACGAGTAACCTGATTATATTATCTTCATTGTTGCGGATAATGTAAATTGGCTCAAGTTCTACATAGAGTATTCCTGTGTAAGTGACAAGCTTGTAAGTTTTATCCAAACTATTGTATCCGTTCTGTAACTTGAAAATCAGGTTTTTGGTTTCTGAATTATCAACTCTGAAAATTATTTCTCTTTCTTCCCCATCTCTTAAATCAAATGAATCTGAAAGAATTTCTCCCTCATTGTTTAATTCAAGAACAATATTTCTTTCCATATAGGTTCCGCAGTTCTCAATGATAATGCTTATTTCTGCTCTGTCGCCTTCTTTTACAGGACCGTTTAAAACCTCAATGCTGTTTATTCTCAGACAGTGTTTTTGATTGGCTTCAATAATAGTTGAGTAATCAGGTCTTTCCTGAAGTATCTGGAATGTTTTTTTGAATTCTGAGACTCCGTTTGGAGAAATTAATACAATGGTTATTGTATGGTATCCAATTCCATAGTGCGAGGTGTCAAAAGCAAATTCAAAAGTTTTGCTGAATTCCATGTATCCGAAATCAATATTTTCATATCTTTCAGGTTTTCCATCAATCCAGGCTTCCACTCTGACAGTCTGGTAATTTTCAATATTTTTTTCAGGTCTTATTAAAACCCTAACGATATTCATTTCACCGAGTACTGGATAACTTGGGTCTAAGTAGATTGAACTTATTTCAAAATTTGAATCTTCGGATTCATCAGATCCATCCTCATCTTCAGACCCCTCGTAATCACAGTCTCTAATTTGCATAAGGGCGTATTCTGTTTTTTTAATATCATTGTATTCTATCTCGGCCTTTATTTCGTAAAGGCCTCTTTTAAAATTGTTTGCGTAATAATTGTAAGTTACATCAAAGGTTTTTTTATCATCTTCGTCCAAAGTCCTTTTTTCCTTTCCAAGGTAATCCCAGTTGTCCCCGTCATCCAAATAAAATTTGACTGTGAATTCAATATCATTTCCTTCTTCAAGTTCTATTTGAAGTGAGATATCAATTGTTTTGTCTTCGTCCATGCAGATTGATGAAGGGCTGATTCTTAAGTCTCCTATAATTATATCCTTATCCTCGGGTTCTGAGGATTTTTCCAGTTTAATTTCTATTGTTTTTGTTCTGCCACTGTAAATCCAGGTTTCAGTATGGTCTGATTTATAGTCATCTGCCTTTACAGAGATATCATAGTTCCCGGGGGTCAAATCAGTAAAATAAGAATAACCATATTCATTTGTTCTTATCTCAATTTCTTCTTCATAGGAGATTATATTTACGTAAGCTCCTTCTATAATTTCTCCGGTTGAATCATCAATTACATAAACTTTTAGATTGCTGGATTCTTCACAGCATAAACAAGGCAATATTGAAAGATAGATAAAACTCACCAAAATAAGAAATTTGACCAAATTGTTCCTGTTATTTTTCATATTCCACAATATATAAAGTAAATAAAACTATTTA
Source organism: Candidatus Aenigmatarchaeota archaeon (assembly GCA_003663295.1). Taxonomy (GTDB): domain Archaea; phylum Aenigmatarchaeota; class Aenigmatarchaeia; order QMZS01; family QMZS01; genus QMZS01. Next base: position 6,674 of record QMZS01000038.1, read on the forward strand.
AATAGTATTTACTTAAAAATGATAACTTAAACCCTTGATTTAGAGAATTCCTGGAAATTCGGGGGTTTACGGGTTGTTTAAGAGGTTTTTGTTTGTGAAGAATTCCAAGTCAAGAATACAGAGAATCTTTGGTTTTCATCAAATAAATTTAATCTCTTAGTTGCCTTGATTTGTTGAATTCAGTATTTCTTAAATAGATTCCTGTAAATCCATCCCATAGAGATTTCCAATTTCCTGTTTAAATTTATTTACAAGACTTTTTGCCCTGTAGAAATGTTCGATTCTTTTTTTCTTGTAGTATATGAAATAGTATATCCACCAGAAAGCTTTTTGAAAAAATCCCATCTCAACTTCAGTTTTAAAAGTCGGAATAATTGTTATTGTGATATTTCCATTTCTTGTTTTTGAGTTTTGTTTGCCAAGGATGACAACAACAACATACATATTGGTCCAACTGTCAAATTTTTTTTCAATATGCCATTTTACATTAAAACCTTTGTCATCTGTAAGAGCATCCCATTTAAGCTTCTCTTCGAAAACATCTTTTCCTGCCAGTTCAAAAATATCTTTAAACAGATTGCTTATAGCCCCATAGATTCTAAAAGATTCAGGTCCGTCATATTTAATAAGTTCTTTATCTCTTGGGTATGAAAGATTATCTTCAAATACGCTTTTGCTCATTTTCCTAAATAGTCAAAATATTTTAAAAGTTTTTCTTCAAAACATGAAATTTTTAATCTCCCCCAGTCAAGGTACCCTTCCAATTTTTTTTTGTAAAACATATCGTTCCATGCAACTCTTAGGATTTCATAAAAAAATGATTTCTGCCAGTAAGTTTCCTGGGGGTATTCGGTAACAACCACAGGTTCCCCAAGGCTGATTTTTGCGGTTCCTTTATTTCCTTTATGTTTTATTTTCAGGTCCACGTCAACTCTGAAATAAGTGTAATGATCAAGGTCTTTGAATATATACCATTTCACAGAATATTCCTTTTCTTTAACAGTAACTTCTTTCTGCTGCCAGGTTGTTGGCATAAAAACGGTTTTTACCACTTTTGGAAGGAACTCCTTTAGTTTCATTGGATTTTTTCCTTCATATTTATATTCAAGATTTTTCAACCCAGGCTTTGCTCCTCTTTTGTATAATTCGTTCCAGATTGTAAGCTTGGATCCAGCCGGAATATATCCCATAATTAGTCTATTTAAAGAGTATATTAATTGAGTTATATGTGTCTCTTTTTAAAAAAGGATTTTATTATGATTGAGTTTATTGTTAACAAGATTATTGGAATTTTGTTAATACTTTTTGGGTTGTTTATGGTTCTTAAATTCCCGCAAACCGAGAGCTGGCAGCTAAAAGGGTTTACTATGCTTGGAATTTTGGTGGGTATTATTTCTCTGGGTGGTGGGGTGTATTTGCTTTTTTCCTGAACTTTCTGTGATTAATTATACTTATTAAAGGATGGTAATTAATATATGGTAAATCATAGAGAGATTTTGGATAAACCAGTACCCAGTTTAGAAGAAATGATTGAATTTGCATTTCTATTACTCCTGCCGATTTCTCTGGTGATTTCATGGATTATTGATTTTAGCGCGGTTTTAATCTATTTCTTTATTATTACGTCTTTTTTGAGTTTGTTCATATTGGAAGGTTTTTCTTATTCTTCTGGAAAGAATAAAGAGGGTAAGAGAGAATATAATTTTGGAGGTAACTTTTTTTTATATTCGGTACTTGTTATTCTGATTGTTTCAATAATAATCACTTATTTGCTAAAAACCGAATTTCTTTTCCTGCCTTTGTATGTTGTTTTGTTGATTGGGTTTTTTGGATTTCTTTGTAATAGATGGATTAAGGGGTTGGCGAAGATTAATTAATACCGATAGACGAAAAAGTGTTGGATGATTCTATTGGGGATTATCAATTGGACAGAAAAAAGGAATCTCTGTGGTCACTCTTGAATCTTTACCTCTATTAAAATTTATTTGATTATTTGAGTCA
>QMZS01000039.1 GCA_003663295.1 Candidatus Aenigmatarchaeota archaeon
GTAATTATCTCTCTATCAGATTTACCCTGCTCTCTTAACAAAGTAACTTCCTTAATAGGGATACTTCCCATCTCTTCTCCCTTATGGCCGAACGGCAACTTTAAACTCATCTTTTAATTTTCTAACTTCCCGGTTTAATTCATTCCAGGTTACAAACTCGTGTTTCATCGGAGACAACAATTCCATCTCCTTTTTAATTGTATTTATTTCTTTAGCCTTCACAAAACCCTTTTCTTTTTCGTGAATTTTTGTAAGCTCATTTTTCAGGTCATTTATCCTGTTATCAATATTCTCAATTTCTTCGATAATTTTCTCAAATTTATCTGTATTTAATTTGCTCATTTTCAGCCTGTGTTGCTCTTCATTACCTAACTTAGAATTAATCTGCCTCATCTGTTCATCAACAGTTCTCAATCTTTGCGTATGCGAATTTGCTCTTCTTACTAATTCCTGCACAACTAATGCATTCTGATTTACTTCGGGCATAATATACTAGCCTTTTATATATAATCTACAAATTCCGCAATAATCAATCGTATTTCTTAAATCCTATCCTGTTCGCAATTTCCCTAAAACAATGCCTACAATAATATAAATTGTATTTAGTTATCACTCCGCTTGTTGATTTGCATCGTCTGCACTGTGCAGGCAATTCTTTATTTCTTGTGTCCATTATAACTAATTCAAATTAAACTTTTATAGTCCTTTATTTTTAATTTTATTTTATGTTTATGCCCAAAGAAAATAATGAAATGAAAATGGTCGAGAAAACAGAAGAGAAGATTAAATCTGGTTTAAAAGAGAATACAGAATCTAAAGAAGATAATATTGATAAAAAAAAGAAAATTGAAAATAAAAAAGAAATTGGTTTAAAAGAGAATACAGAATCTAAAGAGATTAAAACTGAAATTAAAAAAGAGATTAAAACTGAAATTAAAAAAGAGGTCAAAACCGATAAAAAAGAAGTTAAAAATGAAGAAAACCCTAAAAACCAACTAAAATCAAAGAAAACAGAAATTGAAAACAGACCAAAAAAACAGGAAAATCAAAAAGGCGTAATTCATATTTATTCGAGCGGAAATAACACAATACTTCATGTTACTGATATTACAGGAGCGGAAACAATATCAAGAGTTTCTGGAGGTATGATTACAAAAGCAGACAGGTTAAAAAGCGCTCCATTTCAGGGAATGCTTGCGGCCCAGAGGGTTGTGAAAGAAACCTTGGAAAGAGGAATAACCGAAGTGGATATAAGAATAAGGGCTCCGGGAGGACACAAATCACCCTCTGTTGGAAAAGGGTCTCAAGCAGCAATTAAAGCAATTTCGAGGTCTAAATTAAAAATAAATATAATTGAAGATTCAACACCAATCATTCACGGTTACATGAGGAAGAAAGGGGGTAGAAGAGGAAGAAGGTTGTAAGTACTTTTAGAATTATATTTAATTGAAAAACAATCTTATTTATATAATTGCAATTCCAAAGAAGTGCTTGACTTAAACTCAAATCATTGTCAAAAATAAGTTTATTAATAAAATCATTCATCTAAAATCTTCCTCAATTCTTTCTGTTTCTCTGCCCCGATTTTGAAAATTTCATCCATCTTACTCATAGGAATTCCTTTAATTCCCGTTTTCTGCATTGCACATATTGTGCTATCATCAAGATATGAAATTGAAATTGAGAAATCAATACCACCTTCTTCTGACTGGTTCAAATCAAGCAGGTATTTACCATCAAGTCCTGATATCATAACAAGCACAGGTTTTGATTTTAACTCAATTTTTTTGTCTGAAACACCTATTTTATCATTTTCTTCAAGTTTTGGCATATTCATATTCATTAAAGCTTTCACTGTGGCTAAATTAAGAGCTTCAAGAAGATTTCCATCATAATTCATCACATAACAGTCTATAAACACCTGAAATGCTTTTTCTCCTTTTGTCACGCAGAATTCCTTTAAATCAAGCATTTTGCTTTCTCTAATGCTCCTGTCAAGCACCCGTGAGATCTCAATATCTGAGTTTGCGGGCAATTCCTTCCAGATAACCGGTGCATAATTAATAGTGACCATCAAACCACCCTCATCTGGTGAGTCCGGGTAAGGGGTCATTACACCAAATTTAATTCCAACAACAACTTTTGTATTTCCTATAGAAAGATAACAACTACCCTCCGCTTTTTTAATAAAATTAACTTTATATTCTATTTTCCTTGTCTCTTTTGGTTTTCTGGAATCTATTCTCCGGTCTTTTGACAAGAGGTCCGCTATTAATTCTGGTGATTCAAGTTTCATAACTTATTATAATTATAATTTTAAATAAGTTAATTATTTTAAGAAATTTATAAAATGGGTGGGTGGTAGAAAGAAAATTCTATTATTTTATTATATATCTAAAAAACTTGTCCACCAAATAACGGCTTATCAATTTGTATTTCATGCAAAACTCAAGTGTACTCAACTGCAATCTGCTCTTTTTTATCTCTTTAACAAAATAACTGCAATAAGATTCATATTTTTTAAATCTCTTTAAAGAAAAATCATTATTATCTATGGCTTCACTGCATATATCAGCAGCAGCCCTGCCGCTTTTGATAGCAGTTTCAATACCGCCTCCGGTAAGAGGATATATAAATCCTCCTGCATCCCAGGGTTTGTCCCTCGGAAGTTTTTCTTTTTCAAGAAGCAAAGTTTTCAATCCATGTTCAGCGCATTTTTCAGCGGCTGCGCTTCCGCCGAGTCACGCACCAACAATGATTATATCATAAAAATTTTCCTGAGATTTCATAATTAAAATATTATTATGATTATAGTTCATATCACAACAAATTAGACAAGATTGATCTGAACATAACCAACCAGTAATTCATGAAAGTGTTCTTTTTAGCAAGCCTATAATATATTGTCCGTATAGTTTCTTTGAACGACCATTCGGATTTAACAAATGTCTGGTGTGGCTTTCTGCGAATACTCTTCCATATAAATTCTATTTGATTGAGCTGCGGAGAGTAAAGAAATATAAAATGAATGTGGTATTTAGAGATTCAACAAAATCCCGGGTTTTCTGCTCAATATGCGAACGGGTATTATCAGCGAATATAATAATTTGTTTTATTGGATTCTTTTCCATGATTTACCGAAGGAACTCACAGAGCTTGGGGGATTTTGAGTTCTCCTTGAAATCAATAACCTCTTTTCCATTCCTTGGGTAAAAACCAAAGGTAAGGGTTCAATCCATCCAGGCTATAAGACTCTCTGGTTTTTATCAGGAAATAAGAATCAGGAATATCATTTTTTAGTTCTGTTAATTCTTCTTTATAAAGTTCGGGGAGTTTTGCATTATTGAACAAAAAAATGTTTGCTGGGACATATCATGCATTTAATATTTTTGTTGGTGACGGCAAAAAAGAAGTATTTCTGTTTTCTGAAATATACTTATTATAATTATCTTTTAAGACTTCCTGCGTTTCGCCAGTTAAAATTTCATCCAAAAATTCTTCGGTTTTAATTCCAAATGTGCTCCTCCTGCTTTTTGGGACCAAATTAAGCAATTCCTAAATACCTTCATCCCAGTCATATTCCTTCCATATTCTTCCGGGCTCACAAATATCTCTCAATCATTCCTGAAGACCTTCGTACCATTCACCCATAATAACAAAAACAATAACTATTATAATTATTGCTTTCAAAAAAATTATATTATGTACCTTAATATAAAAGAAGGCGAGTACCTTGTGAAACTTGCAAGAAATTCAATTGCACACTATCTTGAAAATCTTCTTCCAATGGCTCCCCCAAAACCCGATTTCCCTGAACTGCTTGAAAAAAGAGGAATTTTCTGCACAATTCTTAAACATCCAGACGGGGATTTAAAAGGATGTATTGGTCTGATCAAATCTAACAAAAGCCTGATTAACGGAGTTATCGAAGCAAGTTGTTCCGCAACCCAGGACCCAAGATTCTTGCCTTTAACCCTGAAAGAACTGGATAAAATTGTGATTGAAATTACTGTGTTAAGTGATATGCAGAAAATTCTTGTTTATGAACCAAGAGATTACCTGGATAAAATTAAAATTGGAGAGGACGGGTTGTTTATTGAATACAAATATAACTCAGGGATTTTCCTTCCACAAGTTCCTGTTGATCAAGAATGGGATTTAAAAACTTATTTGTGCGAACTGTGCATTAAAGCTGGTCTTGATGAGGATGCGTGGATTATGAAACCGGTTAGTTTGTACAAGTTTCAGGCTCAGATATTTTCAGAGACTGAACCCAGAGGCGGGGTTTTTGAGAAGAAATTGAAATTAAGTTAATTTTTAAATATTTCAGGTTTTTAATTGATTTATCAATTATTTTAGAGTAATATTATGTTCGCAGATATTTCAGAAGCTATTAAAGAGATTAAAAGCAAAGATTATAAAAATATCCTGATTCAGGTGCCGGAAGGCTTAAAAACCGAGGTTTCCCGTATTGCGTCCAAATTAGAAAAGGAATGTTGCGTGGATGTTTTTATAGCGGCTGAACCCTGTTACGGAGCCTGCGACTTGCCTCTTAAAGAAGCAGAAATTTCCGGGTGCGATATAATTATCCATTTTGGTCATTATGATTTTGGGGTTAAAACCAAGATTCCGGTGGTCTATGTTCCTGTTGAGATTAAATCAGAACTTACTGAAAAACTGAAAAAAGACATTGAAAAGATTGAAGAGAAAAAAATAGGAATTTATTCCTCAGAACCATTCAAGAGACTTCTTGAATCATTTGGGGATTATCTGGAAGATAATGGGAAAGAGGTTGTTGATAAAAAAATTATTCTTGGATGCTCAAAATTTGAACCTTTGGGAGAACTAAATATTTTCATAGGATCAGGGAAATTCCACCCTCTTGCCCTGAAAGGAAAAACTTACTTTTTGAACCTTGAGAAAAATAGATTCGAAGATTTAAGCGGGGAAATTATGAAAGAAGAAATGAAAAAAGCGGCTAGAGTTTCAAAATTTGAGGGTGCGAAAAAAGTGGGGATTCTTGTGTCCACCAAACCCGGGCAGTTTTACAAAGAATGTAAACAACTGGAGGATAAACTAAGAGAACAAGGCAAAAAAACAAAGATTTTAATATTTGATATGATTACAAATGAGAAATTAATGGGGCTTGATTTTGATGCTTATGTAAATACTGCGTGCCCAAGGATTCTTGATAATCCTTTTGACAAGCCTATTGTTAATTTGAGGGATTTACCCTGAATATGCAAATTATCAGAAATTTTTTGATTTATTTTGTGGTAGTATCTATCTTTCGCTGATACTTGTAAGTATTCTGCCAATTTTTATCTTTATTTAAATGCTTGGGGTGATAAAGAAACGATCTCAGAATATCAATTTCCGGATTATAAAGAAGATACTCTTTTATTAATTGAGAGATTTTATATCATTAATACTGGAAATTGTACTTTACCAAAATCAAATTTTATCATAAATGTTTATTATCCTGAATAGAAAGAAACCAGTAACAATTTTTGTTCGGGTGTTCTTGGATTATATTTACCAGAACTCTCTGTAAATGACACATATAATTTTTCTAGGATTGATTACGCTAGATACGTAGATTCACTAAATAAAACCAGCAGACATTGCAATATAAGATTAAACAAAATTGGAAAATGGAAAATAATGGGCGACTGGGAATTATATAATCATAGTGAGGGTTTTGAATATAATTTTTATATAAAAAATAGTTTCTAAAGGAATTTAATGTACTTTCGAGATATGATATATCCAATATGGAAGGACAAAAGATGAATTTATTCTGTCAGATGGGGGGTTTGTTCATTGCCATCATCTCACTTTGGATTATAATCATTCAAATTTATAATAATCGAAAAGAGCGTAGAAAAAAATTAATTGAATTGATTTAATAAATAATTTGTCAATTTAATTTATTTCTCTTCTTTTCCAACAGATCTTTTAACTCCATTTTCCAGCCCTCGGCTCTGGGTTTAAGGTGTTCGAGTTTTTTCTCGAATTCAGAGTCCAGGTCGAAATTATACACATTTGCGAGTTCCAAAACGCAGATCAACACATCCGCAAGTTCTGCCTTTAAATCCTCTATATCTTCTGTTTCTTCGTAAATCTCCTTTTTCATAACCTCATTGGCAACTTCCCCAACTTCTTCTGTCAAAGCAACAAATGAAGCCAATCTGGGGTGTTCTATCTCTCCGAGCAATTCCTTAATTTTTTGCTGGGCCTGATGAATTTCCATAATTTATCTGGATTTAAAAGATATTTCAGTTAAAAAGTCTATTTGTAAACATATATCCAGTTAATTATTACCTTCGATTATTCCCATTGTTTAATAACAACAAATATTTGCTGGGAATAATTGTAATTATTCAGGGTTAATAATATTCTTAGGTTATTTTATTTATCTTTTTTATCCCTCACATAAATTCCTTTTGATTAATAATATTCTTCATTTATTTTAATCCTCATCTTGGTTAACAATTTTCTTCATTTATTCTAATCCTCATCTTGGTTAACAATTTTCTTCATTTATTCTAATCCTCACGCTTCTCGGTGTTGGCAATCCTCCAAGTTGTTCAGGACACATAGAACTCAAATTACCTGCTTTGTATTCTTCAATTGATCCTTTAAGGGCCTTATTTAGGTTATTAGACCCAATATAATTGCAATCCAACCAGACAAGCGCTGCAAAGTTTCATATTCAGATATATTATAAAATTGTTTATGGATTTACTGGTGATTTTATTCCAGTTTCTCTTTTAACTGAGGCACAATCTGTTTTTTTCTTGAAACAATATGTTCCGCAAACATTACATTATCTTCCAAATTCCCTTTGAATATTTCTTTGGCAAGATTGGTTTCTTCATCCCCCACCAGATACAAATAAGTGTTTTCTTTGATAATATCCACGACACCGAAGAATAAATAATCCAAATCATCTTTTTGTTTTTTGTTTTTTAATGCATTTAGGATTTCTGCTTTCTTTTCATTGACAGTTTCAGGAGCAACTGTTTCCCACACTCCGATTCCGACCTTTGATTTTCCCATTTCAAAAAATTTGTAATCTTTTTCAATTATTTCATTTGTTTCTATTCCTTCCAGACTGGATTTTGCCTTGAACATTTCCATTGAATATTCTTCCAAATCCAGTTCCGCAATTTTATTTAATTCTTTGAGAATGGTTCTGTCCTCGTCTGTTGTGGTCGGGGAATTCAAAAACAAAGTGTCTGAAATAATTGCGGATGCCAATAAGCATGCAACTTCCTGAGTTATTTCCAGATTTTTTTCTTTCAGGATTTTATATAGAATTGTGCAGGTGCATCCCAAAGGTTCTATCCTTGCGTAAACTGGTTTTGAAGATTTTAATCCCCCTAGATTATGGTGGTCTATAATTGCAAAAAGATTGTTTTCATTTACTCCTTCAATAAGCTGTGTTTGTTCTGTGGTATCAACCAGAATAACCTCTTCTGCCCTGATTTTGTCTAATAAATCAGGCAATTTAATTGTGGAGTCTGTAAGATAATTTAAGATAAACTTGGTTTCATTATTTAATTCTCCTGCTCTCTTTGCAACTGCGTGACGTCCAAACAGAGAATCGCTGTAATGGGAAACTATCATTGGAGATATGATTGAATCTGTATCCGGGTTTTTATGTCCTAATGCTATAAGTCCCATAATTTACTTATTTTTATTTATTTTATTATTTTGCGAAATAAAATCATAATTAAGGGTTTTCACAATACTTAAAGGTTTTCTGGTAAATTATATATGGCAGAACAAATAAAAGGAGAAGTAAAATTCTTTAACGACTTCAAAGGCTTTGGATTCATTGCTGGAGAAGATGGAAAAGAATATTTCGTACACAGCACAGGTCTTAAAGAAGGAACAAAAATAAACGATGGAGACAAAGTTGTGTTTGAGATAGAACAGGGAGATAAAGGTCCAAAAGCAGTAAATGTAGAAAAGGACACTTCCGAATAATTCTAATTTTGTAAGTAAAACTTTGTTTTAAATTTGACAAATAGAATTGAAATAGTTTGATTTTTTAAGTTGTTTTTGAAATTTATGGTGAGAATGGACCTCTATTGGCCTAGATTCCTTTTGCAAAAATCTGGTTTGGGCTTTCGGATTATTCTGCGGAGTTTATCATATTTATAGGAGCATTGTTTCCTATTTTAACAAACACCTATACTAGGTTTCGCAATATACCCAAACGACTTGTTGAAGCAGCAAAGTGTTGGGTTGCAAAAAAACATTAATCTGATAAGACCTGTTACCCAAAGAATAGTTATCCTTTCAAAAACACCTTCAACAGTGAACAGAATTATTGAAAACAAATTATCTTATCCAAGAGATAAATTAGCTCCGGATTTTATTAAATTGAAATGCGATATAACCAAACACTTTTATGATGATAAAGATAAACAAAATATCCAACAACTTTATTTTTTAAGTTGTTTTTGAAATTCAAGATAAGAATAAATGGCTGTATACAAAGCAATTAATATTGCGGGAATTATTATGAAATATATTTAGGTTAAATATAAA
>QMZS01000040.1 GCA_003663295.1 Candidatus Aenigmatarchaeota archaeon
ATCCCACTTCCCATCATGCCTCTGGCTTACACCAACTTCAGAAGAATTAACAGGAGTATAAATCCTGATGTAATTATCAACACCCGTAGTCCACCCATCAACAACCACCGCATCTGTGTCAGCCCCGTCCCCATAACAAGCAATATTCAATGTATAATTCCCCTCAGTCAAATTAGAAGTATCAAGATGATTAAAATCATTGGCGCAATCACCCCCATCCACCGCATCAACAGCATCATCCAAAGAATTAAACGCCCGGGTAATATTATAAACAATTAAATCACTAACATCCAAAGGAACCGCGCCCTTAGCAGTCACAACATCATAAGCAGTAGAATTAATCCTCCCGGAAATAAAACTAACATTCCCAACATAAGTTATCTTATCCCCAACGCCAATCTTATCTGGCTGGGAGACATTAAACACAGCCACCCCGCTATCAATACTAACACTAACAGGACCATTCATCAAATCAGACGCATTGGTCCCAACAGAATAATAAATATCTGTGGCTGCGAAGGATAGTGAAGGCATCAAAAGAAAGATTAACACCAGAACAAAACTAATTCTCATCATCGCCCCCCCCCCGATTTAAATTTAATTGGGATAATTTTGGGATTTTCATAATTATTACTCTATTTATAATATTACCTAAAGATATTCGGTTTTTATTTTGATTATTTAAAATCCCTCAAATTAAATTCCTATTTTATTATCTTGATTAATTTGTCAAAATTATCTTATTCCCGATATCCTCAAACCTTATTATCAATATTCCTTTGGTATTATCAAAACTTGATTCCACCACATAACCATCGTAAGTGCCTGCAATAGTTGCGGGGTTTACAGTAGAAATATCGCCGTCTAGAGTATAACAAGTAAAATCTTTCGCAAATCTTTCTCCAGTCTTTGACCAGCAGATTTCTATATATGTTTTTACTTGGGATTCAGAAAAAGAAGCGCTGGTCATATATTCTGTATCATGAGACTTTTCCTCATTATTAATATTTAACATTTCCGCTATCTGATCAGAGAAACCAAAAATAAGCCCTATTACAACTCCGGCCACAACCAGCAATATTATCCATCCAACCACGGTATCCAAAGCTAAATCTCCATTTTTCATCCTTTCACCATAATACTATCATTCGCATAGTCATAATATATTAATAATACTTTTTGAGTATTTATGATCCCTCCATCCACAGACCAAACAATCTGATCCTTCGCTCCGCACCCAAAATCAGAATTTTCAATTGAACTGCAATGGTCTTCTTTCACCAGAATATTGCTTACATTTCCTTCATCAACATTAGCCACAGTCTCAGTAAGAACTAATTCATAACAAGCGTAATCTTTCTCCAAACGTAAATTTTCAACTTTATCCCAACAGGAAATTATGTAAGACAATAAAATTCTGGATACTATTTTATTATCATATTCCTCTATTCTAAAAGTTTCAAGAGGTTTTCCATAAATGCAAACATCAGGAATCGAAGGGTTCTCTGAAGAAGGCATCATACCAGCTATCCTTATATAAGAACCGCAATATAACATAGTAAGACTCTCCTGCAGAGTTCCTGTGATAAGACCAAGAAACAATAATACTCCTGTAAGAGCAACTACCATCGCAACAACAACATTAATGCCAATTCCCTTACCCATAATATCTATTTTCTATAATTACTTTATCTAATGCATAACTCACTATGATATAAGCGGGACCGGTTATATCTTCCATATCCAAATCGCCTGATTCAATCCTAATGGGGTCGAGACGCAGTATCATTTCAGCTTTGGTTATTGTACCTGTAAAATTTGCAAATATTTTAAAACAGAGAACCGTATCATGACTACCTTTATTTTGTTCAGCGCAATCATAAATATATTTCTTCAAATCCAGAACAATATCATCTTTATCTCCTTTGAGTTCAACTTCTTTTCCATTATCCACATAAATAAAAGAATTTGCCAGAGTTATAAGCACCAGCACAGCAAAAACACTCGCAACCAAGAATATTATTGTTTGCACAGAATATTCTTCTCCTTTCATACTGAAGCCGAAATCTGCAAGACAATTGGTTGGAATATCATAACCATAATTATCATTATTACTGAAAAGAATATGAGAGCAATTGTAAGATTTCTTGATATGGTATAATCCCTGCAAACCTCATCAAACCCTCTGTCAATCCCCACAATAAAAATGCACATTATAACAACAACCTCTATAAGATATATTCCTATTGTCAACTCCAAGACAGTTGGTGGCATCACCTCCTCCAGTTTTATTAAATCCAAACCCTGGAATACAGTGCTTCCTGCCCCGCTGGAATACATCTTTTCCACTTTTGAAAGAGCAAAAGCAATACTCTGTAAAAGCTGGACAATTAAAACACCTGTAGCCGCAGAAATGCCCCCCATCAAAGGAGCGATAAAAGTGGTCTGTGTTTTTAAATTGGTAACAACATCCTCAAGCAAATACTTTATCCTCGCCTCGATCTTCTCTGTTTTCTTCATGCTTCTAATAATATTTTTGATTGCACCCGCAACAATTAAAGGTCCTTTTGTCAAAGAATCAGAAATAATACCCATTAGATTTTTTATTGTTGATGAAGGGAAATCTTTCATTATGCCATATTTTTCATCAAACAAAGAACTCCTGAAAGTCATTGAAAGGCGGGAAATGCTATTGAATATTCTGCTAAAAAATTCATAAACAGGTGTTTTTTTCCTATTCATTCGGTCATATTTATTAAGAACCTTTGGCAGCGCAACTTCAATAGGCACATTCTGAGCTAAAGGATTCTGCAATTCAAACAAACCATCTATCATATTTGCCTCGGTCTTTTTTATATATTCCTCAAGTTGATAGCGGTCCTTGCTAGTAAAATAAGTATATACAATTATCGCACTTCCAATACCCCAAATAATAAACATGGCGCTTAAAAGATCCCATAATATATACTCAGACCCATATCTTGCCAGACAATATTCTTTCCATTCATTATCAGCAAAATCCCCTTCATAATTGGCATATATAAAATGCTGATCAAAGATGACCTGACCTATATACAAAAGACCTGGAATAATTAAAATAGTTCCAATTAAAAGCGCAGTTATTTTTATTGGCAGTTTTAAATTATATTTTTTTATTTCAATAAACTTGGCGGGTTTTATCCCCCCTGTTTTTGAAGAATGTGAAAATGCACTTGGACGCCTTGAAACCAATCTGTAAAGATACCACCACAGCAGAAAAGGCAATACTATTGTATATCCAATTACTATGTATATTGGATTCACTGAATCTGTCAAAAAAATGCTTATAATAGGAAACATTATCAAACCCATCAAAGGCAATATAATCCCAAAAGACATCAACATCATAGAAGGCATCTTCAAATTAACTGCATATTGCTCCATCCGCGTATAAGTATTCCTCAATGTCCTGTCCAACGCCTCTTCCAGCAATTCATGCTTTCTTTTCTCTGAAGAAGTCATACCAACCATCTGCAGAGTAATCAGAGAAGTCACAAATTCCTCGTTCCATATTGTCCACTTTCTTGTATGCATACCAATAGCCTCTCTGATACTAATATAATTACCCATATCCACATCCCAGATGATCTTTTTGTAATCTTCTCCTATAGGCCCATAACAATTCATTGCAGCAAACTCAACAGCCTTCTCAAAAACAGGATTTAAAGAAAGATAAATAACCATATATAAAATTATATCTACCATCTCATTTCCAGCCTTTATACGAACAACATCTGCATTAAATTTCGGATAAGAATAAACATTATAAGCAATAAATAAAGGTATGCCCATTAAAACAAGTATATTGGTGGGAGATTCCAAAAATATTGCAAACGGAAACAAAAACAAAAATGATGCTATTACCGAGAATATCAAAGCAGAAAAAACTTCATCAGAATCAACTTTAAGACCAGACATAAAAATAGCATCATCCCATATTTTTCTTAAAAATTTTGGAGCTCTCAATTTTATATAATTGCGGGAAAACTTACAGAGAGATTCATATTTACCTAAAGTAAAAAATTCAATTTCAACTTTTTCAAACCGTTTATAATATTCGGACTTTGGCAATGGATTTGATTCAACCATAATTAACTAATTTTTACAAAGTACCATATTATTTATAAATAAGAGTTATATTATGAAAAAAGGTCAAATGAGTTTAGAAATGGTTATTGGACTCGTAATTCTGCTGGTAGTTGCAGGCGTTATAATCAGTTTATTGCTGTACTACATAAGTCCTGACAGGATGCCAAGCGCTGCGGGAGAATTAGAAATGAGAGAATTCATAGATAAATGCGAAGGATACTGCAAAGAAAGTTCAAGTCTCAATTACTGCACTCATTACTTTGGAAAAGATATTCCAGTTGCAAGAGTTGACTGGGACGGAGATGGAGCAGATAATGAACTAATACAAATAGGTAAAAAAGTGCAATGGGATGTATGCGAAGACAGAATATATTGTTTCCTTGTTGCTCCCTGTGCAAGATTCGGAGATGTTCCAATGAAAGGTTGCGCAAATCAACTATGTCAGGCAGGATATACAAAATATGAGAACTTCACTCTTGCTACAAAATATATAACAGAAGAATTGGATTTAGTCCCAACAAAAGATATAGAATGTCAAACAGATATGGGTGAACTGCCCATAGAATCAAACTGGTTCATAAGATATTTCAATGCAACAATCAATAATGGCACACACCAGATATCTCTTTGCGATTACTACAGAAATTAAGTTTTATTTTCTATTTATTTAAACTATATTATGAAAGGTATCTCTGAAGAATTTATGTATCTTGTTGTGATTGTTCTTGCTATTTTTACACTACTTGCATTTTTAACCACACAAAGCTTATTGAAAGAGACCGAAACTGAAAAAACTGTTGGTCTCAGGTTCCTAAGAGAAGAAGGGAACCTTGCAATTTTTTCTTTATTCAATAACAAAGTTGATTTTGTGGAGAAACCCTATATAGAAACAGTTATAGATGCGGTTCTTTCAAAACACTTGAAAAATGACCCTGCAGAACAATACAAAACATTCTATGGAATTGGCGTAGGCACTCTGAACAATACAGAAATAATTCCTTCCTTATTTGAAAATTATCTGCCCGGGAAATGGAAACTTGAAGTGATTACACCAAACCGTAGTGTTGAATACGGGTTTCTTTCAGGAGAACCTTTGTATGTCTATAAACAATTAATACCTGTACCAGAACAAAGAATTGGAATGGTTGTATTATATTTTGGATAAATTTGATATGATTGCTAAGTGCAATTTACTGTTTATTTGGGTTTTATGGATTATTGCTAACAATATATTTATTAAAATAATACAATTATGAATAAAAAAAATAAGATATTGTTAGCAATATCCATAATCACCATCCTAACAAGTATTGGTTTAATTCAATTTTTAAATGCCAATCCTTATGCGGTTTTTTTAATAACTTCAATTTTATTAGGGTTGATTCTAACAAGAGCCTTATCATTACCCTGATAGTTTGTCCACTATTTCATCCAAAACTATAGTTGACAGAGAGATATTTTGAAGGATTTTTTTAGGTAATTCCATAATTTTGCATCAAAATTCTATTGTTTATGGAGTCAAAATTCGAGTATATTCTTCTCTTTGACCTGATTTTTGTAAATTTAACCGTAACTGTCAAATTCATCTGGCTGATTTTAATAAATTTTTGGGTAACATACTTGAGTTCTTTGTAATCATATCGCAACAGCGATATGATTAACTGAGCTATAAATCTGATGATTAACGCCCCGTAAATGCTGTTTTCTGACCATACGCACAGTGGTTTGATTTCTATCTCGTTTTTCAAAGAATAAAAAATCTTCTCAATTAAATCTTTCTGGCGATAAATTTCCAATGCTTCTTTAAATGTCAAATTCTCAACTGGAGTTAAACAGAAAATCCTTCCCGACAATTAATTGATGTTTTTTCACAAGTTCAAAAGCATCCTTTTCATTCAAATCCTTTAATCGAATCTGATATGAATATTTTATATCGATCAAAGCATTGTTTATGCGAAATTTCTTTGGAAGCCCACGGTTATTGTCAATTGATTTTTGTATTTGTTTTGCCTCGAGCAATAATTGCCTAGCTTTTCTCATTTTGGTTTCTAGTTGTTTTGCGTGAAGAGTTTCCAAGAAATAGAAATAATTAATCCTGCTCGGAAAAATATATTTGATTCTATACATCCTATGTTTCTCACAGACAAATTCTGGTTTTGATTTGTCAAAACCTTTTATTATCTTATCATCGCTCTTGTTGGATTCCTTTGCGGTCAGGTATTTCATTTTATCCGCAACCATCATTTCAATATTTCCTTTATTATGCTCTCCTTTGCCAAAAACAACTCTTGAGCCTGGTTTGATATATTTTTTACCTGTTTATAGGTGTCTTTGAAATGATTTTGGTCATTGATATTTCCTGGTTTGATTGTTGATCCTATTGAGATATTGATGGGTTGGCGAGTTCCGCCAACTCAAGAGTTATTTGTTTTTTTTGTCAGGACGATGATCCGAGTTTCAATAAAATGCGGCAGAGACCTTTGACTGAATTAAGAACCCTGTTGGCTAACTGTCAAAGTTAAGTTACAGATCAACTAATCGGGTAGTATCTTTATTAATATTAATATTAGCTATGTGGGTTTTATAACCAAGTTTATCAATAGGGTATTTATAAGTCCTATCTTTTTCAACACCATTAATTGTACATCTTCCACTAATGCCTAGGAACATTCAGGACAGGTTACTTCGCCTGATAATTTATCGGCTATGGTGTGTCCGCAACTACTTGTGCCTGTGTTAATCATTACCAAATAACATTTACCTATTTCCAAAGGATTAACACCAAGATCAACCCAAATCCAAAATTGTTTTCCGCAATTAGTTCCTCTCCTAATTTCAATTTTATATTCTGTGCCGCAACTATCTGTGCATCCTTTTTCCAAAACCTTTATTATATAATCATTTTGAGGCAACCAAGAAGGATTTTCATGTGGAACATGGCACTTTGAATTTCCCCCATCAATAATTATATCTGCAGTTGCGGATTTTGGTGGCAACGGGCTAAAGCAGGCTGCAACGATTCCAACAATTCCGTTTTCTTTTGCTTTGAAAGTATTTGTATAAGGATTTGTTTTAATATTGCTTACCGGAGAATAAATAGAATAATCAACAGGATTGTTTACTTTGTTGACAATCATGTAAAAACCATCTGTGCAGTTATTTACTGTGCATACACAGGAATCTCCAACTTTGCATATTGCTGGGCATTGAAGGAATGAGGTAGTGATCTCAATTTCTTTTTTTAGAATAACCGGCATCTGGGTGCTGAAACAGAAACCCATTATTTTTATTTTTCCTGTGCCTGTTGGGGTGAAGCTTACTTTTGTAGGTGGAATGCCTGCAATTACAGGAATTTGCAATGGATTTCCCTCGGTTTTTAAAACAATCCATAAACCGCTGGTACAGGTTCCTTCATCTAACTTTAATTCGCAGGTACATTGTTGGTTTATAGAACACTGGGAGCAGTCAAGACTGTTTGCGAGGGTTGGGGTTATTAGAATTAGAAATGATAAGGAAAATATAAATAATTTGTTAAAGAAAGATTTCATAATTTAATTATTTTTTTTAGATATATAAAATATAAATAATTTGTTAAAGAAAGATTTCATAATTTAATTGTTTTTTTTAGATATATAAAATTTAAAAAATACGCTTCAGGAAGGATTTCCGAATTATTTTTAAAAGGTTGCATTTTTAACCAACCGCTTTTTTTGGCTTAAGCCTTTTTATCCAATTTACCCAATAAAAGGCTTACTCGAACCTTCGACCTCCTGGTTAACAGCCAGATGCTCTACCTGCTGAGCTACTGAAGCATAATTGAATTAAAATAATTTTATAAATTACCTAAAATAATACATTCTATGCATCTATATAATTATGTTCATGCTATTAATTTACCTGATGGGACTTATAGACTTAATAATCGGCGTTCTGCTTCTGATGAGTTATTCAGGCAACCTGTTTGCAGTTGTAATAATTTCAATCATCCTTTTGAGAGGAATCACCACATTTATTCAGATATTGCCTCCTCTCACAATTTTGTTGAAAATATATTCTCTGGTTGATTTAGCAATACCATTCCTGATATTGTTCTCCTATAGATTCAGCAATCCTGGCGTAAATCTGATATTTCTTTATTTCCTGATTAAAATAGGATATTCCCTACTCTCTTATTTTCTGTTTAGATAATTATGTTCGGGAAGAAGAAACCAGAACTGCCAATATATACAATTCTGAGACTCTCAAAGGAACTTGGTGCGGAAAGGATAAGCAAAGAAGCAGCGCTCGAAATTTCAGA
>QMZS01000041.1 GCA_003663295.1 Candidatus Aenigmatarchaeota archaeon
TAAGATTGTTCAGGCAAAAATTTCCGAACTTTTTAATCCACGGATATTTTTCAAGATTTCTTGAACCCAGAACAAAATCATAACCTTCCTTAACTTTTTCTACAAACCTTGGAATATCTTCAGGCGAGTGCTGCAAATCAGCATCCAGAGTAACGATTATATCAGCTCCAAGAAATATTGCTCTTTTAATTCCTTTTCTCTTTGAATATCCAACACCTTTATTTTGCTTATTCACCAAAACTTTAGCTCCTTCCTTTTTTGCCAATTCACCGGTGTTGTCTTTAGAACCATCATCAATAACCACAATTTCGTCCACAAATTTTCTAGTTCTTTTCACAACTTCTGTGATTGTTTTGCTTTCATTATGAGCTGGTATAACTGCAATTACTTTCATTATATTATTTATGAAAGTTATAGGAATTGAGAGCACAGCCCATACATTCGGAATTGGGGTGGTAGATGAGAAATTTAAAGTTCTTGCTGACGAAAGAACGCATTATACTCCAAAAGAAGGCATAATTCCCCTTGAAGCTGCGCAATCTCATGAAAAAAATGCACCCAAACTTCTTAAAAAAATAGAAGATAAAATTGACCTGAAAGAAATAGGCTTAATAGGGCTATCCTCTGGACCTGGATTAGCTCCCTGCCTCTATCACGGTCTGAACTTTGTAAAAGATTTGTCAAAGAAACTGAGAAAACCACTGGTTGGAATAAATCATTGCCAGGCTCATATTGAAATTGGCAAGATTCTGACTAAATTAAAATCTCCTATTACTCTGTATGTTTCCGGAGGGAATACCCAGATTATCTACGAAAATAAAGGATACAAAATTCTTGGTGAAACCCAGGATATTGGAATAGGGAATGCGATAGACAAACTTGGGCGGGTAGCCGGATTAAGTTTTCCCGCAGGTCCTAAAATTGAAAAAATCGCCAAGAAAGGAAACTTTGTTATGCTCCCTTATTCAGTAAAAGGGATGGACCTTAATTTTTCAGGAATTTTATCTGAATCAATAAGAAAACTTGAAAAAGGTGAAAGCAAAGAAGATATATTTTACTCTTTCCAGGAAGTGTGCTTTGCAATGCTTACTGAAATAACTGAAAGAGCCATCGCAGCAACAGAAAAAAAAGAACTGTTGCTTGTTGGCGGGGTTGCCCAGAACAACAGACTTCAGGAAATGCTAAAAATTATGTGCAAAGACCGCGGAGCAAAATTTGAGGTTGTGCCAAAAGAATTTGCCGGGGACAACGGGACAATGATTGCAATGACTGCTTTGGTGAATTATAAAAATAAGGAAATTGGAGAAATTGAAATAAAACCTAATTGGAGGGTCGATACTATATAAATAATATTAATTATGGCAAAACAGGAATTAAAAAGTATTGGTGTGCTAAGTTTCGCAGTAGTTCTTGGACTGGTATACGCTGTAATGGGTTTGGTGATGGGAATCATAATGGCCTTAGGAGGCGCTTCCATAGGCGGAGCTGCTGCCGGAGGGATAATCGGAATCTTCTCAATAATAATAGCCCCAATAATGTTTTTCATAATGGGTTTCATAGGAGGAGCAATTTTTGCATTACTCTATAACTTCGTAGCAGACAAATATCAGGGAATTGAATTGGAATTTAAATAATTTGTTTTAATTTTCTTATTTTTATATATATAGCTTTATTATGGATTTAGGAAAGAGTATAAATAAAAGTTTAAGATTTTGCATTAATCCGAAAAGATGGTTTCCTTTTTTCCTAATGAATTTATTGGGATTGTCGCTTATTCTCGCTATTTTCAACAACGCACATTTATTTAATTCGCCTAATGTTTTATCAGGAATTTATGTGTTCTCGGTTATGTTTCTGGAAATTATTATAGTGGGTGGTTTATTATTTGTTATTGATCTTATAATTCAAGGAGCAGTTATACACCAGAGTTATAAAGAAAAAGAATATAGAAAAAGTTTTTTAAATTCTTACCGCAAAACTCCGTCATTAATCATGGCAAGTGCGGTCATACTTGCAATAAATATATTTGCAATTTCAATACCTTATTTTGGACTGATTTTTATGTTTATGTCTGTTCTTGCTCTCTACTTTGTATACCAGAATATAATCATAAAAAATATGGGATTTGCCAACAGTCTTGAATACTCATTTGATTTATTCAAAAAGAACTGCGGTTCTTTGATAATAATTTATTTTGCTCTTGGCATTTTATCCGTTCTTCTTAGCCTGATATTTTCAATGCCTTTAATTTATATGATTTTCACAATATTAATTTCCGGGGGTCAACTTGCATTAAATCCCCTCACAGCCATCAGTTTGAATCTTAATTGGTTATTTATCTGCCTTTTGATAAGCATAATTGGAAAATCTATATCCCGGGTTTTCTACATAAAAACCCAGACTGAGATTTATTTACAGATGATAAAGAAAAAGGCAAAATAAAGGGGTTTTATATAATATTTTAAAAATAATTTTATGGTAGAGGTAAGAACCCTTAAAGAAGGAAATTACATCAAAATAGATGGAGAACCCTGCAAAATAACAAATAAAACAAGCGGAAAGACCAGTAAACACGGCGGAGCTAAGGCAACTGTAATCGCTGTGGGTGTTTTTGACGGCAAAAAAAGGGAATATGTGGGTCCAGTGTCTTCAAATGTGGAAGTTCCTATGATTCTAAAAAAGAAAGGACAGGTGGTAAGCATCCAGGGAGATATAGCCCAGATAATGGATTTGGAATCTTACGAAATGTTTGATTTATCCACTGCAGGAGAAAAACTAAAGGAAGGAGAAGAAGTCGCATATATTGATGTAGAAGGAAGAAAAGCTTTGTTTAACAGATAATTTTAATTTTGTAAATCTTTATAGCAAATTATCTTAGAGATATTATGAATAAACAGATTATTATTTTAAGTGCAACACTCATTATTCTGCTGGGGCTTATCTATTTCTTTGCACCCGGAACTTACCAAAACGATTTCAACTGCAATACTTACTGCACCATGCAATATTGGGATGGAGGTGTTTGCGAATGGCCTATCTTCATGGAAAAAAATAAATTTGAGGAATGGGCTATTAAAATAAACAAACCTGAATTAACATTTCCATATTCTAATGTTGTGAATATGGGTCCATGCGTGGTAAAAATTTTCAGTTCCCATTCCATGCACTGCGGCAGCGAAGGTCAATGCAATTGTTATTGTTTTAATAAATAAAAAATCCTCTAGAAAATTCTGAACTTTGCTTTCTCAATTCCTTTTTCAGTAATCTCAATCTCCACTTTTTTTCCTTCTGGCAAACTTCTGTGTTTTCTTAAAATTGCAAGTCTCCGGTTATCATCAACTTTTTTTAGTTCAATCAAACACTTGCTCCAGTATTTTACAACATCCCTTCCTGATAATTCTATTTCATCAGAGTTCACAGAATAAACCTGATTTGTAATCATAACGGGAATATCCTTTTCCTTTGCCAAAAAAGATAAAAAGGCAAGTTGCTTTGCGAGGGCTTTATTTATTTCAGTAAAATTCTCTTTGTTGATTTCAAGACGGTATAATGAAACCATAGAATCTACGATAATTAATTTCAAATCCAAATCCTTTAATTTATGCATCACCTTTATCTGTTCTTTGAAACTTGATGGATTTTGATATAAAATATTCTTTAGGTTCTCTTTGGTTCCGCCAATCTGAAAAAATCTTTCTGTTGAAAAACCATTTTCTGTGTCTATATACCCGACTTTTCCTTCTTTTAAACCAGATAATGTAAATAATAAAGTCAAATTTGTTTTCCCCGAACCTGGAGGTCCATACCCATTTGTTATTGCCCCATGCTCTATACCTCCATTTAACAAACTATCAATAACTTCGGTTCCTGAAGACAATCTGTTTATTTGCATAACTTAAGTTATTTAAGGAATATATCAGAACTTTTTATTTTTTTGAATTTAAAAATTTCTCTGCCATGGAATGTTCTTTACTTGTGTTTATTGGGAGCCACACTGAAGAAGGTATTATCATGGAAGTCACTTTTCGGTCCTTTGCCAAATCAGGCAAAACCGAGTGTTCAAATTCAGGACTTTCTTCAGAATCCAAATCAATTTTCTTCTCTATCTCTAAATAAACTTCAGGTTCAATCACATAAAATGCTGTATTTGTATATTTCTGTATAAAAGGTTTTTCAACAAATCCGGTAACAAATTGTTCTGAATCTATTTCTCCAACCCCGTAAGGATATTCTGTGCCTGAAGTAAATAATGCGGTTACAAGAATCTCTCTGTTCTCAGTTCCATGTAAATGATGCAAAAGCAGTTTTATCGGCAAATTCCTGTCAAGATATAAATCATCAGGGTAACAAACAATTGCTCTTTTGTTCCGGTCAATCTTATTGTTCCTTAAAGCATATTTTAATGCTTTCCCCCGACCTTTCATAGTTTCAGGTTCCACTGAATAAATAACAGTAATCCCATACTTTGAACCATCGCCGACATGAGCTTCAATTTCCTCATGCTTGTATCCGAGCAAAAACACAAAGTTTTTGAACCCTGAATTTTTTAAAAATTCTAATGTGTAATCTATAAGACATTTGCCGTTTAATTCCAGAAGAGCTTTTGGTTTGTCAATTTTACCCATTCTCTTCGCTCTTCCGCCGGCAATTATGATTGCTTGCGTATTTTCTATCTCTTTCTTTATATTATCGAGATTGTCCATAATAATCAATGATTTAAATTTAAATTAATAATCAAGATTATGGGCCCATAGTGTATTTGGTAACATGCTGCCTTCGCAGGAACCCTTTTCAACATAATTGTTGAAAAAGGTCTCCATCCCAAAACAAAAAGGAATAATTTTCGAAAATGGCAGAGACGCTGGGTAATAATTCCGGTATCGACTCCCAGTGGGTCCATTTAAACTTCAAGAGTATTTATTTATTGAAAAAACCTACAATGTTTTTAAATTGTTAAATTCATGTTAATTTCTTTTTTCGATTATGTAATTCCAAAGACCTACGTCCGCAGAGTTTCTATAGGATGAATTATAAAAAACAAAATAGGTGGACAATTTTTTACTAATAACAGATTTTATTTACAAAATTATAATTTGAAATGTGATCTTCTTTTTGATAATTACAACATATTGTGTATTGTTTACAGCTAAATTTTTTACCTAAAATTTGTTCATAACAACCATAAACAAAAGATATGGTGGCATTATCAGATTTTTTGTACTATTTGATTGAAATTCCTCCTATTCACTCGACCTGCTTAATAGTTCTTCTGAGAATAAAGTTACAAATAGATCTCCATCATCACCTACATTTTTAAGTTTAACTGAAAACCTGATGGTCTTATCTTCACCAGATTGAAAATAAAGGTTTGTAGGACACACATTTTCATTATATTGTGCTGCAAGTTTTGCTTCAGGAGGATTCATTATATCTTTGATTGGAGTGCTCAACAGGAGTAATAATATTCCTCCAATAACTACAATTACGACTCCGTCAAATACTGGGTCTTTATTCATATATTGTAATATATTTAATAAAATATAAGATTATTATAACCCAGATAACAATAAAAAATTATTTCCTCTGTTTGTTATCAATATCTATTATAAATCTGTCAAGAATATCCACGAATTTTTTAACATAACTTCTTGTTACTTCCACATCCCTCTCCGGGATTTTATCAATTTCTTTCTCAGCGACTTTTTTCATTCCAATCACTTTGTCAAATACTTCAAGATAACTCTTTGGAAGATAATGCTTTTCAATCAACTCTTTTCTTATTACTTTTGGAAGATTTTTTGGATCTGGAGGAAGTTTATCAACTTTCTTAAGAGCCATGATTGTTGATTTCAATAAAATCTCATAATTCTTGTCAATAAGCACTCTTTTCTTCTGGTTCTGGAGCGACTGGTATATCTTTCGCATTTCTTTGATGTAATCCTCAGCTTTATCAAGGAATTCATCAACCTTGGCTCCTGTAATTTTCTTTATTTTTTTGTGCTCAACATCTTTCCTGAATTTAATTACTTTCTCAAGAAGTTTATAATATTCTCTGGGCAACATTTTTGTATCAACAAGATATTCCTTAACTGCTCTCGGAGTGGCTTTTGGATCAGGAACCTGTTTTCCAAGATACATCAAAACCGCTTGCGAAGAATTGAGCATTGCGTAATAGCAGTCTTCAGAAACCTGATATAATCTGACATTCTTTGCCCTCTCAATTTTCTTTGGAGCGGAAATCATTAATAATTCTATAGACTCCAGACTTGCGGGAATTTTTCCTCTTTCCAAAAGTTTTTTCATTGGAATAAAAAATCCCTGGTCATACAAAGCCCATCCATCTCTCAGAACCGTCATTAATAAAGGATGTGAAACTCTCACCATATCCCAAAATTCTGTTATTGTCCACGGAGGTTGTATGTGCAATCTTGAATCCAGTTTTTTTGCGGTTTTAAAAAGGTTATCAGCAACAGACTCTTTAAATTCATCAGTAACCCTCATTTTTGTGTCATCAAGCAAAATAAGAATATCCAAATCACTTTCTTCAGTAAAATCCTTTCTCAGATAAGAACCAAAAACAAATATTGTTTTTACCATATCCTTGTATTTCTTCAAACAGTATTTTTTAAATTCTTCTGCCTTCTCAAAAACTTCCTTTTTTATCTTTTCTTTCTGTCTTTCAGTAAGTTCCTTTTTTTTTGGTTTTGAAACCGCTTTTGCTGATTTTTTAGACGCAATTATCTTATTCGTCTGTTTTTTGGAAACCATGGTCTTATTTACTAGTTTTTTTCCTGTTTTTGCGGTCTTGATTGCTTTAATTGGCTTTTTACTGCCTTTCACAACAGTTCCCTGCTTTTTAGCAACTTTTTTGACAGTCATAATAAATTAGAATAGTATATAAGTAGTTTATCTTTTTAAAAAAAAAGAATATATGAAAGAAATGAAATTCGTGAACGACGGAATCCTGAAACAAGAGATATATGATTATCTGGCAAATAAATTAAAAGATATAAATTTCGAGGACATTGAAGTTAATTACCTGCCTACAAATATCAGAATTTTAATCCACACAACTCAGCCTGGGGCAATTATAGGTCCAGGAGGAGAAAAAATAAGCAAATTAACAGAAGATATTAAAAAGAGATTTAACATAGAAGCACAGGTAGATATAAAAAGAATTGACCATGATATTGTGGTTCCAAAAACAATAGCCTCCAATATCGCAAGAGGTATCGAAAACAAAAAACATTACCGAAGACTTGCGGATTACCACCTCAACAAAATAATGAGGCATGATAATGTGCTTGGAGCAGAAATAGTTTTGGATGGATTAATCACAGGTTCAAAAACAAGAAAAGATAAATTCGCAAAAGGGTATATGAAAAAATCAGGTTCTCTTGTTGAAAAATATGTTAAATGCGGCATAGCAACAGCCCACCCTGCAATAGGT
The DNA here is from genome assembly GCA_003663295.1 of Candidatus Aenigmatarchaeota archaeon. Taxonomy (GTDB): domain Archaea; phylum Aenigmatarchaeota; class Aenigmatarchaeia; order QMZS01; family QMZS01; genus QMZS01. The sequence continues at coordinate 7,451 of QMZS01000041.1, forward strand.
TCCATAGGCGTGAAAGTAAGCGTATATGTAAAACCTAAATAATTTACTGGTTCTTCAAATACATTTTTATATCTTTTTCTATAAATATTCTATTTATTTTTTAGGTACCTTATCAATCTTTTTATATCTTTTTCAGAATGAATATTAAAAATTGGAGTGTTTATAATATATCCGCTCATTGCTCTTCTTTCAATAAGTTTTGGATAAACTTCTTTTTGTAATCCCCATTCTATTTTTCCTTTTGGAATATAATCAAAAATTTGCTTGTCGCATACAGCAGCAAAAGCGGAAATCAAAGTTTTCTTTCCTGTTTTCTTTTCCTCGTGCTTAACAATTCTTGAACCGATCATTGAAATATTGCCATACTTTTTCGTGGTTGATATTGGGACAACAGTTAAAGTGACCAGACTTCTAAGAATAGTCTGATTCATATTGTGCCTTTTCATCAACTCAAGAAAATCCAAATCATAATATTGATCTATTGGTAAAACAAGAAAATTCTGCGGAAGTTTATCCCTCACAAGTTCGAGAGTTTTTGCATTTCCAAGTTCTTCTTTTTCTTCAATATATTCTATAGGTAAATCAGAATGAAATGGTACTACATCAGCTCAATTTTCTCTATGACTATCTATATTATCTACTGTAGAATATAAGTTTTCGATAAATTTTTCA
>QMZS01000042.1 GCA_003663295.1 Candidatus Aenigmatarchaeota archaeon
CGGGGCGATGATCAGGGTAAAGCCGGAATTCTTGTTATAGATCCGCACGGGGAATATTCCGGTTTCGCTTATGATAAGAAGTTTTCAGACAAGACCAATCTAATAAAAGGGAAAGATATAAGAATTGGGTTGCCTCATCTTCCAAGTTATTATTATAAATTATTTCTTCCGAATTTGAGTTTTGTGCAGGAGAGAGATTTAGTAAAAGTTGTTGCTGAACTAAGAAAAACAGAAGATGTGTTTGGGATAAAAGAAATTATTGCCGGGATTGAAGAAAATGAAAATATAAAGCAGACAACCAAAGATGTTTTGCTTGCGAATTTAAGTTCATTAAATTCCCTGAGATTGTTTGGATACTATGACACACCTTCAATCTATAGCATGATTGTCCCAGGTCAGATGACAATTATTGATTTGTCTGAGATGACCAAGAACCGGAAAAGGCAGATGATTGTTGCGTACTTTTTGAGAGAACTTTTCAACAAAAGGATAATGAGGAAAGTTCCGCCTTTTGTTGCGTTTATTGAAGAGGCTCATAATTTTGCTCCTGAGAGAAGCGGAAAGGAAAATTTTTCAAAAGGAATTATTGAAAAGATTGCAAGGGAGGGAAGAAAGTTTAATGGTTTGTTATGTTTGATTTCCCAGAGACCAGTCCACCTTTCAACAACAAGTTTATCCCAGTGCAATACCCATATGTATTTGAGAATAACAAATCCCTATGATTTGAAGCATATTGGGGAAAGCAGCGAGGGATTGACAAATGAATTATTGAAAAGCATCACCACTCTTGAAGTTGGGGAAGCGGTTCTTGTTGGAGAGGCAAGTTCATTACCGTTGTTTGTAAAAGTCAGGAATAAAGAAGTGATGGATATGGAGACTAGCAGAAATCTAGAAGACGATTGCATTGCTTATTTGGAGAAGAGCGAGAAAAAGAAGAAAGATGTTAGTGATTTGATGGAGGGTTAATTAAGTAAGATTCTTTGAAGTTCAAATATCGCAAACCACAGTAGCAGTATACTTTTCATTTTCCAACCCAATATTAAATTTATAATTTGTAATTCCTTTCACCAAAGTCCCTCCTTTTTCTTTTGTAAATGATTCCCCAAGGGCTGTGACTTTTCCCTCAAACCCGCCTTTCACCTCATTGATTTTAACTTTGAATTTGCAAAGGAAAAGTTCGGCTATTTCACTTTCCGCGAGCAGAGTGGATAAAAAATTAAAAAGCGCATCTTCAAGAGTTTCGCTCTCAAATTCAAAAATTAGTTTTTCCTTTGGCTCAATTTTATCAATCTCGCATATAATCGAGAAAAGAGCTTCTGCTGAGTTTTCAAATAATTCTTCAAGTGTGAACCCGTAGGACTCAAACATCACATCTGAGGTCAGGTCTTCAATGAATTTGTATTTCATAAAATAAGAAGTTTTATTTTTCTATACACCCGCCATTTTCCCAAATCCTGCCAAAAGGACAACAATGATTATTTATGCATATCCAGTCGCCTTTTCCAAATCCGAAGTGGCAATCCGCATTCACCTCACAATCGAAACCTTCCTGAATTATAGTATTGCAACACTTATTCCTGCAGTAAGTTTTTGTCAGTGTCTGGTCATTGAAGTTAGCCCTACAAATAGTAAGCATACCATCTGCGATTCCATCACCGGTTACATCTACTACCTTCAATGAATCTACAAAAGATTTATTGCAATTATGCGTATTTTTCAATACACCGCAACTCTGAGACCATGCACTTTCAAGTTCCATATTAGATATTCTATAATTAGACCCATCGCATAATCCAACCGGACTCCAACATTTAGAATCAAAACTATGAATTGATAAAGGGAAAATGAAAAATAAAACAACACCCAAATAAAATATAAATTTTGCAGATCTTCTTACCCACATTTTTTGGATGGTAGTTATGCTATTATGCAAAAAACCAAAACTGCAATATGTTAAAGATAAGATAATTAAGAATGTTGCAATATTAAAAATTAAAGATATAGCTATCGGAAAGTTCAGGAGTTGAGGAATATTGGAGGGAATAATCATAATAAACGAAGCTGGTGTTAAGATTCCAAGAAATATTCCCAAAAACAAGAAACTGAAAAACATGAAAAATGCTAAGATAATAATTCCTATAATATCTTCACTTGTAATTTTAATAAATTCTTTTATTGCATTAATTCGGTTATTGACTTGCTCCATAATTCAATTATTTTGTATATAATAAGCCGCCATTCTAAAATAATCCCACTAATATTATGCAAAAGGAACTAAAAATTCTACTTTTATCTTCTGGTTTGTTCATGCTGGCTGGCGGGTTATTCGGACCAATCTACGCTGTGTTTGTTGAAGAAATAGGCGGTGATTTGATGACCGCAGGAACAGCTTATGGGACATTTGCAATTGCTGCGGGCATTCTTATGTTTTTTGTAGGCAGGTGGGAGGACCGCGTAAAGCACCAAGAGAAATTAATTGTTATTGGTTATGGTCTTAATTGTCTGGGTTATTTTGGGTATTTGTTTATCAGAAATCCAATGGATTTATTTTTGGTCCAGATAATTTTTGGAATTGGGAAGGCAATTGAAACCCCGGCTTTTGACGGGGTATATTCAAAGCATCTTGACCACGGGAAATTCGTTTCTGAATGGGGTTTATGGGATTCAACAACTTATATTGCCTTCGGGATTTCAGCTACAATTGGAGGGTTTCTGGCAAGTATTTACGGGTTCAAAGTTTTGTTTGTAATTATGTTTGTGCTGTCTTTGTTTGGTCTGTTTATTTCAATGTTGTTGATGGTTGAAAAGAAGAAGAAACAAATCAAACATTCTTAGTTTTAGGTAATTTGAATAATTATATTTATAGGTTAATTATGGACCTGATTGAAAAATATAGACCTGAGAAGATTGAAGAATTTATAGGAAACAAGAAAGCAGTTGAGGATATTCTTGCAAATTTCGGAAAGAAACCTTTGTTATTGCACGGGCATACAGGCATTGGCAAAACCTTGTTGGGTTCTCTTGTCGCGAAAAAACTTGACCTTGAAATTTATGAGATAAATGCTTCTGATTATAGGGATGTTGAGAGTCTTAAGAAAGTTCTTGAAATCTCAAAACAGTATTCAATATTTGGGAAGAAAAGACTGCTTTTGATTGATGAAATAGACGGATTGTCCACAAAAGATAGGGGAGCATCAAAAGAATTGGTAAAAATATTCAAGGAAAGCAGGAATCCAATAATGTTAACCGCAAATGATGCTTATAATCCAAAATTAAAAACCTTGAAAAATTATTGCAAGTTAATTTCTTTCAGTAAAATTCCACACCCTTCAATTGCAAAATATCTGAGAGGAATCTGCGAGAAAGAGGAAATTATTTTTAATGATGTTATTCTGAGGAACCTTGCGCAAAGATGCAACGGGGATATGAGAGCTGCTATTCTTGACCTTGAAAGTTTGATTTCAGGAAAAGGTTTGTTATCTTCAAACCTCCTTTCATCGCGGGATTTTGAAGAAAATATTTTTAGTTCAATCCGCGTGATTATGAAAACAAGGAAACTTGATGTGGCTATGGAAGTCATGGGTAATCTTGACAGAAATCCCGAAGATTTTTTTTGGTGGGTTGAAGAAAATGTTACGAAGGAATACAAGGGAGAAGACCTTAAAAAAGCCCTTGATTTTTTAAGTCTGGCGGATATTATTAGGATGAGAATAATGAAACGGCAGGACTGGATTTTATTCAGGTATTATGTTAATTTCATTTCTATTGGAGTGGCTCTAAGCAAAAAAGAGACTTATAGAAATTATGTTCCTTACGGATTTCCGACTTATGTTTCTAAAATGGGAACAATGAAAGCAAAAAAGATGGAACTTGAAACGAAGGTTATAAAATTGCAGGAAATGATGCATTGCTCGAAAAGAGTTATTAAAGATGAATTACCTTATCTGGAGCAGTTTATGGAGTTATGAATTTTACCAATAATTTTAAATTAAAGAACAATCAATGATTTTCCAGTCATTTCTTTGGGTTTCTTAATCCCCATCAACTTCAAAATAGTCGGAGCAACATCTTTCTGCCCACCAAATTTCTTTAATTTAATATTCCTAAGTTTTTTATCGGAGGAAATAATTATAAAAGGGATTGGGTTTATTGAGTGGCTTGGTTTTGGTTTACCGTTTGGATATAATTTATCTTCTGCGCTCCCGTGGTCTGCAGTTAGAATAAGCGTGTAATCATTTTCCAGACCGATTTTCACAATTCTTTCAACACATTTGTCAACGGTTTCAACTGCTTTTATAATCGCTTTTTTGACCGCGGAATGCCCGACTAAATCGCAGTTTGCGAAGTTCACTAAAATAAAATCATAGGTTCCTTTCAAAATTTGTTTCTCCAGTTCTTTTGCGATTCCAAAAGCCGACATTTCAGGTTTCAGGTCATAGGAAGGAACTTTCGGTGAAGGAATCATTATTCTTTTTTCATCTTTGTTTGGTTTCTCATCCTGTGAGTTAAAGAAATAAGTAACATGCGCGTATTTCTCTGTCTCGGCGATTCTTAATTGTTTCAGTTTGTGTTTTGCGAGTATTGCTCCAAGATTATTTTTCACAATTTCTTCCTTAAATGCGAAAGGACACCTGAATATTTTGTCATATCGGGTCATTGCTGTAAATAAGATTTTAGGTTTTGTTTTCCGGTTGAATTTCTCAAATTTATTTGAGATAAACGCTTTTGTAATCTGTCTTGGTCTGTCTGTCCTGAAATTAAAAAATATTACTGAGTCCTTGTTTTTTATTGTTGAGATTGGTTTTTTATCTTTATCAATAATCACTGTTGGTTGGATGTAGTAGTCTGTTTTATCCCCTCTTTTGTAAGCCAAATTAATTGCTTCTTTCGGGTTTTTTGCTTTAACGCCTTTTCCCAAAGTGAATAAATCATAGGCTTTTTTTGTCCGGTTCCAGTTATTATCCCTGTCCATTGCGTAGTATCTTCCGACAACTGTTGCAATTTTTCCAATTCCTAATTTTCTGCATTCTTTTTCAATCAGTTCAATATATTTTTTGGCGGATTTTTCAGGAACATCTCTGCCATCAGCAATGAAATGGATAAATACATTTTCAACCTTTCTTTTCTTTGCCATTTTTAAAAGCGCAATCAAATGGTCGGTGTGGGAATGCACACCTTCATCAGAGCACATTCCAATTAAGTGCAGATTGGATCTTTTTTTCTTTGCGAAATCAATTGCTTTTAGGAGGATTTTGTTTTTGAAGAAAGTTTTGTTTTTCACGGAGTTGCTTATTTTTTCGTACATCTGCCACACAATTCTGCCAGCGCCCATGTGCAGATGACCCACTTCAGAGTTTCCCTGAGCCCCTTTAGGAAGACCAACAGCTTCTCCAGAGGCTTTAGTTTGCGTTGAGGGATATTTATCAATAAAATAATCATAATTTGGGGTTTTTGCCTGCGTTATATAGTTGCCTTTTCCGGGAGGGGCAATTCCCCACCCATCCATCACAATAAGAATCACTTTTTTCATAATATTGTTTTTGTTATATTCTATTATGAAACTACTTGTGACCGGAGGGGCCGGGTTTATTGGTTCAAACTTAGTGGAAAAATTATTAGAGGATTCAAATAATGAGGTTGTTGTGATTGATGATTTATCCGGAGGAAGGAAAGAGTTCATAGAACCTTTTCTTGACAAAATAGAATTTCATGAAAAGGATTTGGTGGGTGATATTGATAATTATTTTTCAGGCGTTGATGAGGTCTGGCATCTTGCGGCAAACCCGGATGTAAAAGATTCTTCAATAAAAACTTTTTTCAGGGATTTGGAAATTACAAAAAATGTTCTTGAGGCATGCAAAAATAATGAAGTTAAAAATATTTTGTTTACTTCAAGTTCAACGGTTTATGGGGAATCTGAATTAAATACCCCGGAAACCTGCGAGACAAAACCAATTTCTTTTTACGGGGCAACAAAATTGGCGTGCGAGGCATTGGTTTCAAATTATTGTTCTCTTTATAAAATTCATGGATATATATTTAGACTTGCAAATATTATTGGGAAAAATTCCACCCATGGGGTGATTTTTGATTTTGTCAACAAATTAAAAGCAAATAGTTCCGAACTTGAAATTCTTGGGGACGGAACCCAGACAAAAAGTTATCTTTCAGTTAATGATTGCATCAACGGGATGTTTGTTGCAAGAGAGAATGCAAAAGACCAGATTAATATATTTAACCTTGGAACAAAAACCCAGACAAATGTAAAAGAGATTGCTGAAACTGTTGTTGAAGAAATGATTAATGCAAAATTGATTGAGAAAAAACCTGAATTTAAATTTGTCGGTGGATTTGAAGGAGGTGGATGGAAAGGCGATATTAAGGAAATGCTTCTGGATATTTCAAAATTGGAGAAACTGGGATTTAAGCCGGTAAATTCTTCCCAAGATGCGGTTAGGGGAGCTGTAAAAGAAACGATTAAAATTTAGACAAGAATAGTTTCCCTTATTTTATTGACTTGATGAATGAGGTTGACTAAATAGAGCTAATTTTATGTCCAGGGAGCGCCATAAATACAAAGACATTGTTTTTTACAAGTAACCCCACAATACTCGTTGCAATTTAGATTGGGGTTATTACTGCCAACAGTTTTAGCTAAAACACAGGTGGCTTGCCTATTAAACTCATTTCCTAAATCCACATCCGGAAGATTTGCACAAGCAATATCACAATTATTCCCTGTAATATTTGTTGAAATATAATCCCCGGCGCTTACAATTAATCCTTCAGAACTTATATTAATACAAGCCCATCCTGAACCGGTTTTTTTTAATAATTGATCAATTCCGCAGACCTTACCGCTTGGTTTAAATTCACCGTAGAAAATTAAGTCGTTACTTACATTTAAATTCCCTTCAACAATAGTTTTCCAGTAACATTCAAATCTCCTTTAACACTACTATTTCCTGCAACTTTAAAATCTCCAGGAATATCCCATTGCGGATTAGCTACACCTGAATTATTGAATGTTCCAGGACCTATCATACCAGGATGGATTCCTGGGTTTGGATAATTTCCGTATAGTCCTGTTGAATAAGCGGCAAGAATTGCAGAGCTAATGCAGACTATAAAAGTCAGTAAAATTCCTAAAGCAAGTTTCTTATTTTGTTGAGTCGCTATAATATAATTGGTTATATATATATAAGTTTTACGGTTTAAAAGACGGAGAATTATGACATATTAAGTCCTGTTTTTTGACAATTAAGAAATATTGAGAATATTATTTATGTATATTTCTCATCCACTAATTAAGAAAAATAAAATTGAAATAAGGGATTATCAGACCGATATTGCAAAGAACTGTATGAAGAAAAACACCCTTGTTGTTCTTCCAA
>QMZS01000043.1 GCA_003663295.1 Candidatus Aenigmatarchaeota archaeon
AAGAAGGGGTTAGACCAATAAAAAATGCTGTAAATAACCCAGCTTTATTTGAATATAATTCTTTTCCAATGAAAAATGCGGGAAAAACTGAAAGAGCCGCAATAATTGCAGGGAACCAGAATAGAAACCTGTAAAATTCAATTCCTGTCAGAGCATTTGCCAATTTATAAGAATAAGCAGCGGAATAGGGTAAAAAGGAATGAACAAAACTATGTGGTTCTGGGTAGGTTCTTAAATAATCAATTCCCGCATCTCCTTCAACAATATTTTTAGTCATCCTATACCAGTAATGAGGGTCAGCAGCAAGCAGGTAAGGCTCATCCACAGTCGCCAATCTGACAAAAAGACTTAAATAAAAAATTCCAATCAAGATTAATAGAGAAATTGCTGTTTTGTGTTTAATTAGGATTTTAAATGTTTTTGAAAAATCAAATGAAATCTCTACATTTTCGTCCTTTGCCATAAATTACTAAATTTAAATTTAACTATTTCCCAAATATTAGGCATTATAACTAATTTTTAGTTTTAAAAATAACAGGAATGCTCTATTTTACGCCAATCAAATTCAATTTGAAGTTAACGAAAATATTCAGGTATTTAATATATTTATCTTCCAGCAACAAGTTCAATAACATCACCGGTTTTTAATTTATGTTCTTTCCCTATTCTTTGTTTAGTCTTTACATCTATTGCTGTTATGAATTTTTTCCCAAAATCCTCATGAATTTTGTAAGCAAAATCCAGGGCTGTGGAGTCTCTGGGCATCAAGAAAACATCAGGGAGAACATTTCCATCTTTATCAGAAAGTTTTTTTACGCCTCCAGGGAAAACCACGATATATTTTAGAATATCAAACACCGCACCGTTGATAACTTTCTGGACTCCGGTGATCTCAAATTTTTTCAGGAGGGTTCTTATTCTTTCAAGACCGATTCTTTGATTATCAGTTACTTCGCCGATAATTTCAAAATCTTTGTCCCCGGGAATATATTTTATCAAATTATGTTTTGCGGCTTCTTTTAATGCAAGTTCAGCTTCCGCAGAACAAAGTATTGCTCCGTGTTTTACTAATTCAGGAAGGTACTTTTCCGCCTCTTCTTTATCAATTTTATTTGCCGCAACTATTATTGGCAATCCTTTTTCCCTTAAGGATTTTATAAACTTCTCTTTATCTTCATCATTCCAATTATTTACTTTTTCAGTTAGCTCAAGGGTTTTTAACAGGTTCTGAATATCAGATACTGAAACGCTCAATCCTGAAAACTGTTTTGCGAGTTCCTTCACCCCAGTGACTTTTTTCCAGTTCCGGTTAAGGATTGATAAAAACCAGTGATTTATTTCATATTCAAGAAACTCTATATCCTCCATTGGATTATGTTCTATGCATTCTCTTCCCTCGCCATCTGTTGTGCCGCTTGCATCAACAACATGGATTAAGCAATCTGCTTGCCTTAAATCATCAAGAAACTTATTCCCCATCCCCCTACCTTCATGAGCACCGGGCACAATGCCCGCAACATCAATTAATTCAACCGGAACAAATCTATTCCCATCAATGCAATAACCCTGCCTTGGATTGCATTTTACATTAAAGAATTTCTCAACGCATTCCACTCTTGCGTAACCAAACCCTATATTTGGCTGGATTGTTGTGAAAGGAAAATTTCCTATTTTTGCGTCAAGGAGAGTTGCCGCCCTGAAGAAAGTGGATTTTCCTGAACTGGGTTTCCCCACAAGACCTATTTTCATTATTAATTTACAGATAAATTGATAAACTGTGGATTTGGATTATAAAAGAGCATCTACTTTTTCAACTGATTCTTTATTCCCTTTCATTGCAAGTTCACAAAACTGGACAGCATCATCAAGATTAATATTGCCGGCTTGATAAGAATCTTTCAGGCTTTCATCAAGAGGACGTTCTTTTATTTCATCCATATTACCAACATAACAAAGAACCTCCCATAATCCTTTATCAGCGCCGTAGGAATGCGGTTTCATTTTATTAAGAACAAAATCATTCTCCTCAAGATTCCCAATACATTCAACATTATTAATTATGCTCCCGCTTCCTTTGTCATTTTCCCCATATATCCGCGTATTAATATTCATATCTACTTTTAACTGAGATTCCAAATTAGGCAGTTCTCTGAGGAGTTGATTAATTTCTTTAGTTTTTTGGTCGCTAAATAATCTAAAATTTCTGACTGGATCCCTTGCCTCAATTGAACCTGCTGTGTAATCGGATATATGCACCCTGGTTGCCGGCTCTGTAATTCGTCTTAAAACATTGCCAATATACTTTATATCGCTTTCCGGAACAATCTTCTGGGGATATAAACCAACATTTACATTTGAAGTAATTTCATATTTATCCGCATCATCCACCATTTTTTCTAATTCTGGTTTAATATTTGAAGGATAAGCGTTTTTCACAACCTTAGGCAACTTATCAAAAAGAATATATAATTGTTCTCCTGAAACCAAAGGTTCTTCTCCTGAAACCAAAGGTTCTTCCCCAGCAACATTTCTTACATTTAATTCATTAAACCCATATCCTTCTTCTAATCTGTGAATGGCTGCAAAATATTTTCCTACTTCCGCATCTTCCATAAACAAAATTCAATTAAAATTTAAATAGGTTATTATCTTTGGATAATTAACGCAAAGTTCATGAATTATCTATAATTGCACTGAAGTAATTATATTATGCGCGGATACTTTTTCTCTCTTGAAGTTTTGATTGCTGTGGTGATGATATTATTTCCTTTGCTAACAATCAGCGGTCAGCCAATGGAACTTGATAACAGAAATGAAAAAATATATGAAGGTTTGGAACTGATTGAATCTAATAATGGCTTGGAAGTTGGCAATACCGAACTGGAAAATAAACTCGAGAAAATCATTGGCTTTGATATATCGGTTTCTTCAGATTGCAAAGACCAAAGAATTGTTAATTATCTTGTTGTTTCTGGGGTTGATGGGTTTAGGATAATTAAGGTCTGTTATTGAAACTTGTTTTAGTGTTTATTTTAAATTACTGCAGATTCTATTTATAAAACTTTAATTAACTATTTGTATTTTTCCAGTTTGCTGATTAAATTCTCTGTTGTTGAAACATAAGATAAAGCAAGAGGTATATTCTCAAGTTTTGCAATTCTCAGGGCAATCTCATCAACATTCAATATTCCATGCAATACAACCAGACCGGGTTCAAGGTTTGTAAGTCTAATCGCAACAAGAGGGGACCTTCCTCTCTGTAGATTTGTAAATACAATGCAATGGCGATTTATCATAGAAGATAATCTGGATAATTCCAATGGAGAGAAATTCATTATTGCCTTCTTGCTATCCATCACAGAAAAACCGTAAATTAATCTGTTTTTGAATTCATAGCAAGGTTTCCCATTAATTCTCTTCAAAAAAGTATTGATTTTTATTGGCTTTTCAAACTCTTTTCTTAAAAGAATAAATGAATCAAAATCGGGGATATTATATAGAGCCACAAATTCCTTTATAATCTTTCCGCCCTTTGCTAAATCGATTTCCACCAGAGCATTTACAACCTTTTCTATCATCTTTGTGCCTGGTGATTTGCGCCTTCCTGACTCGTAATCCGAGATAACGGAGGTATTCATGCCAAGTTCCTCTGAGAGATCTGTCTGGTGGATTTGGAACAATTGCCTCCATTTCTTGATAGTTTCCCCGGGATTTCCTGAAAGAACGATTTCTCCGGCGATTTTCTTCCTCAACTCATCTACATTAGCCATAATTAATTTTTTTTAAAGTTCTATAATGGTAGAAGCAGCAGAAGTCATTAAGATTGTAAAAAGAGATGGTCCAAAAGGGATAAGTCTCATAAAATGCAAGCTAATGGACGGAAACCACAAAATACTGGAAAGAGCCGTAATTGGGAAGATTAAAGTTGGAGATTTTGTGTATTTGAAAGAAACTGAAATGGAGGGTGTACAATGAGTAAGTGTTCATATTGCGGGGAAAACATAAAAAAAGGCTCAGGGATAATGTTCATTAACAATAAAGGGCAGATATTCAATTTTTGCTCATCAAAATGCAGAAAATACTCTGCAATGAAAAGGAAGAAAGGTAAATGGGCGATTAAAGAATAGTAATTGGGTTTATTTTTATTTAGGGTTTTATTATTTCTGATAAATTAGATTTTCCTTTTGAAATTTTATAAACCAATTCCTAAAATGAAATACTCACCGTTCGCTACGCTCACTTCGCAGCACATTCATTAGCTTTGCTAATGATGCATCATCTGAAAGATGAATGAACTGAGGGGTATCTTTTAATTGGAATTCATAAAGTTTTAATTGAGTAACTTTTCCGCCCTGTTTTTTTACATATTTTTTCACTTCTTCCAATCCTCTGCCATCGCCTACTGTGTCTATGTGTCCTCCATCGCTCCAGAATTCTCCTCCCCACAAGTCCTCTTTTAATTCCGGGAACTTGCCCAAAAGCTTAAAAACAATCACAAGGATAAATACGTAGGAAATCAGACCTATAAAAAATTCCTCAGAATAAGGCCTGCCTTTAAATCTGAAAATCATAAATAATTGGTATATAAAATTAGAATTTAAGATTATTCCCAATAATAACCTATTATATAGATATGAAAATATTAAATTATGAATCTTAAAGATAAAATTATTTATAAACTCAGAGACTCTGTAGAAGCGATTAGAGAAAATAGAATATTGCGAAACATGAAAAATACAAAGTTTGCGAATCTTGTAAGAGAAGACAGGAAAGTCTTTGGGGTGCTTCTTGTAATTATGTTTCTGGGGGTAATTGCAGCGGGTTCATTCACAGGCCATGTAATCCTTACAGAAGGAGGAGTAAATGAAATTAAGAATAATCTTTCAGTAACGCAAGCAACACTGGATACTTGCCAGAACCATCTTTTGGATTGCAATTATGAAAAAACAGGACTTTCAAATCAAATCACTTCATTGAACGGGCAGGTTGGTTCCTTGAATGAACAAATTGTTTCACTAAATTCCAATTTGGGTTTATGCAATTCAGCTAGAGATAATTATAACCTCTTATTGCAAAACTGCACAAATGAAAAAAATCGGGTTGCTTCAGAACTTGACTTTTGCGAAGAGGATAGAAGTTTGATTGTAGATCAACTAGATGAATGTAAATATGATCTAGATAACTATAAACATGATCTTGAAGATCATGAAAAAATTGAAGTAAACTTTGCAAAAAAGAAATGTTGTATTGACAATTATGAATTTTATACTATAACTGAAGATTATGACCTACTATGCTGTTACAAAAATGAGGGCATTTACTTCTGCGGTAAAGGTATAGAAACAGATAGAATAGATACAAACCCCTTGAATTGTTAATCTATCTTAAACATTAATTAAATTTCTAGATACTCCAATTAAAATTTCACCCAAATTACTTAAGAGTTAATTAGGTAACCTTAACTATTCGTCTGCAATGACAGTTAAAAACCCTCCTGAGAAATCAGTCTGGAATTTTTTTAATGTAATTTTTTTGTTTAAAAACCCAGACAATAATCCTGAAATCATCCCTCTAAACATTAGATATTTTATATCTTTTGCCCATTTTGTCCATGGGAAATAATTTGAAATAACGGTATATTTTCCTGATTTTTTTATAACCAAAACATCGCCCCACCCAAGAGCAGACATATAATTGGTGATAAAACTTTCTGCGGAGCCTGAAGTAGCATGGTTATTTAACTCATATTTGCTTTCTTCTGCCAAACTCTTTCCATAATCAAAAGAAACATCAAACAAAACCTTTCCCCCTCCTTTTAATTTTTTTAATTCTTTCTCTAAAATGTACATTAAACTTGCTTCGCACAGGAAATGCCTTTCATCTTTGTAATGAATTGCTCCTTTAGAATATTCAAAAAACCCGGAATCTATAAGATCCTTCAAAGAATATCTTGCAAACTGCGTTGGTCTTATTTTATTAATAGCCATATACTCAGCATCTATCTCCAAATTCTCCAAATCAGTTTCCTTCAAAAATTTTATCTTTTTTTCTTTTAGAACTTTAGAGGGGGCGCAGATTAATTCACAATTTTTATCTCCTCTGCCTTGACATTTTGTCTGGACTCCTTCCATAGTATTATCACAAGTTGCATATGCATAAAAACCTGCTGTTAAACCCTCAGCAATTATATACCCTAAACCATTCTTTGAACATACAATATAATCTTTCATTTTCATTTTAAATACTTTCTTTTTATAATCTAAAGTGTAAATTAACTTTTTACCGTAAGAAATACTCTCTATATACCTTACTAAAAAATAAGTATTCTCTCTAAATTTATTTTCACTAATGCCCTCAATAGTTTCAAAATGGGTATTCAAAGCATAATTATACCCAAAACATTTTCCAATTCTGTAAAGTATGTTTCTCTTTATCTTTTTTTCAATTTCAACAAAAATATGCTCTGGAAATGCTATATCCCTCAACAAAATCCCTTTGCTAGAAATTAATAAAAAACTTGGTTGGCTTATGATTTCTATTTTTGGTAAAAGTATATTTTTTATAAACCAAGAAACAATTCTATCTTTTACCATAATAACCCTTTTAAAAATATCAAGATTAGCAAAAAAATGAATTCTCCATCCACCAAAACTCCATAATATAAATTTTTTGTTAATTTATTTTCAAGATAAAGATATAAAAATACATAAGCAATAAAAAATATCAAGATTATAGACTCATATGGTAAAACACCTTGAATTATTCCAACTCCGAGAAATATTACTAAAAAGATATTTATTAGATAACAGATTAATTTGGTTTTCTTTATGCCCAAAGTGTTTGGCATAGTTTTTATCTTATGTATTTTATCTCCATCAATATCTTTTATATCAAAAATTACCGTGTTTATAAAAAATTGTAAAGAAAAAAATACACTCAAAGCAACTAAACTTAAAGTAAAACAATTATAATACAAACCAACAATTAAAGGTAATGTGCCCCAGATAACTGCAACAAAAATATTTTTAAACAAAAATATTTTTTTAAACCTTAAAATAGAATAACCGCTTCCAGCCAAAATCACACCAAAAACAAATAAAAAAACATTTATATTTGTAGATAACAATATAATAAGTAATAAAATACATAAAAATGAACTGAAAAATATCAAGCCCAAACCATATTTTGAAACAAAGTCTATCCTTTGAGGTATATTTAGTTTATCTTCTTCTTTATCTGTAAATCGATTTAAATTAAAAACAAAAAAAACTTCTGAAAAAGCAATAATCAATAATAAAGGATCTATTGGTAAACCAAATAAATCTAAAACAAAATATACTA
>QMZS01000044.1 GCA_003663295.1 Candidatus Aenigmatarchaeota archaeon
CTAATGACTTACGGTATCGCAATAGCAATAGTGGTAATAGCAATAGCAGCGCTTTATTCAATGGGGGTATTTAATCCAAGCAGTTCAGCAATGCCTTGTAGTCCATGTTTCTCAAAGTTCGCATATGTAGATTATGCTGAAGGAGATTTAATAATTAAAAATGGTCCTAGAAATTTGAATAATGTAGGCTGCAGTGTTAGTGTAGGAACCTGTAATATTGAAGGTGTTGCATTAGTAAATCTCTCGGCAAATAAACAGTTTAGAATAAATATAAGTGCTACAGGTACTTCGGATGTATATCTAAATATAACTTATAATGATAGATTAAGTGGTCTACAACACACAGATACCGCAACAATACACAACTAATTTTAACTTTCAATTAGATTTATTTTTTGAATTTTAACCAATTATTCAAAATATCTCCCAATCGACCCGTCATCAACCCTAAAATATTTAAATTCAGTAACCCCTGTATTACTTTCATCCAGTCCAATATCAACACCGGAGGTAATGTTTGTATAAAGATACTCAAGGTTTGTTGCATCCATTTCCACACCAATCCCATAACTCAACAATTCATTTTTGTCAACAAAACTTTCCAGTCCAACGCTGTGATTTATCGAGCAATAAGAACAGTAATTTTTCCCTTCCATCCTGTCAAAGAAACTCGGACCCAAAGAGGAATTTATGTATCTTCTTTTATCAACGTGTTCAACAAAATTACTTATATTCCAGACTTTGCCTTGTTCCCCAGACAGTAAAACTTTTGAATTGTTAACTAATATTGTTACTGCAGTATTATTTCTAAGATGTGGTATGGTAACATTTGCAGGAAAGTTTGATCCATAAATTATTCCGCAAAACTGGTTGATTTCAGAATGTGGATATGGAGTTGCATCACCTACAACTGCAATTTTTTTATCTTTATTTAAAACTAAAGTTATGTTGCTGGTAATTACAACTTCTCCATAACACCATCCGCTTTCATTATTCCCAGTTAAAATTAATTCTGAAAAATCCCCAATACATTCACTTTTCTTTATTCTTCTGGAACCCTTACCTTCTGTGATATTTATAAGATAAAGAGGATCTTCAAAATCATCAATCCATACTTTTTCAATTATCTGAGTTTCTTTTGAGATAGTTGCAAGTCCTTTTTTGGAAATATTAATCTCAGCAGTTGCGTTAAATAAAATGTAAAAAGAGTTATCCAGCGATATTTTGCTTTGTTTAAGGGTTATACTTAGATTATAATCTTTTGTATCTTTATAAAATCTTTCAAGTTCAGCCAGGCTATTCTCCAGGGTGTTATTTCCCATACCAGAAATATTTGTTCCGTTTAAAGTTCCATTCCAAATAAGTTCTAAAATATTTTCTTCTGTTTTATTATCTTCAAAAAAAATTCCTTCATCCAAAATTATATTTAGAGATGAAATTACCGCTCTTTTTACAGCGACGTCTGATAATATATGGATACCTCTTTCAATGCTGTTGTAAGTATGTTTTAAGTCCTGAATTTCCTGGGCTAAAAATATATTATGTCGTTCATAAGAAACATTTTCTCTTTGCAATAAAACCATTGACAGGATGACAATTAACAGGAGCGTAAATATCACTGAAAATAAAACACCTTTCATATTCGAAGTTTTAAAATCAGAATAATTAATAGGATTATAATCAACAGGATGATTATTATTTCTTTTATAGGAATCTCCCGGTAAGGACTAATTTTTGTAATGGTATTATTGTTTGTAAGATTGGTAAGTTCATCCACACTCACAAATTTTTCCTCTTTTGAATTATTCGTTTCCACCACAACTTTGACTTTTCCATCTTCAAATTCAAGATTATTTTTTTCCGCATATTCCGTTGGATTATTGGAATTTATCAAATCGCTGAGACTGGAATCCATTCTTCTTTTGGAATCTTCTTCTTGAGATCCATTATTTTCAATAGTTACAATTCCATTAACAAGAATATATGGAATTTCGTCTTCATTTTCATTGAAGATATCATTTATTTCAAATTTTAACACAGAACTCTCTTTTTCATAGCCTGTCAATCTGAATGCAATTTTAATAATTAAAAAATCTTCATAAGGAATTTTACTAAAATCAAATTCGGTTTTTATTTCATTTTGTAATATTTGGCATTCAATTTCATCAATATTTTTTGTAATTTTTTCCGGTTTAATTACACTTTCATCATATTTAATAGAAAAATCCAGGTAAGATATATTTGCAGAATTCTTAATCCATACCGGAATTTCTAAAATCAGGTTTTTATCTGAAGAAAATGAAGTGATTGTTTCATTGTTTGTATTCTCATCAAAAGAAATTACTGCGGTTGCTATGACGGGGGATAACAAAACCAGATAACTAATTATAATCAATGATTTCATAATATATTTCATTTTTTCCCTATTACAAATTTTACAAGGTTTGCATCTGACAGGGTTCTTACCCCTTTTATAACATTTGTATCAGTACTTGTGAGAATTGAGATGTTTTGTCCTGTTATATTATATATACTTTCTTTCAACCTTTGTTTTGCATCTTCTTCAGCATTGTAAGAGCTGTTAAATATATCATTATAATCAACTGAACCGGGCACTTTTAGAGAATATATGAGTTTGCTGTCATTTCCGCCAGAAATCATATCCCTGCTACTCACACCCATAAAAATTGAAATGTTATTTGACCCCTCAGATATTTTATTTATAGGGATATCCAGTATAAATGGATCTCCGAGATTTTCGTAAAGTCCATATTTGGATAAATCATATAAGGTCATATTTTCAGGTGTGGAATTTGTAAGGATAAGTTTGTTTGTCCAATAATCAGCTGAGTAAGAAGTTACTTTTACTTCCAGCACCTGTGTTTCTGGTTTTTTTTCCAAAATGCATTTTGAATTAACGCAGTCTTTTTCAAAACTTAAATAAAATTCCCCATATCCAAAATCCGGTTTTGTTTCATTGTAATTAAATTCAAGGTAAGAATCTCGGTATAAGTGATTGTCATAAGATATATTCCCTTCAATAACCAGAATCTGTTTTTCAAATGACAGGTTTACAATATCATTTGCAATTTTTAGATATATATCTTCTAATTCATCTGCATTATTACTCTGATAAAATCTGGAACAATTTGTTTCATTTTCTCCGGAAAGCCAGTCGTTTGCATTGCAATCCCAACAAGCAATTTTTTTAAGCGTTATTGTTTCTGCATTACTTCCAAAAGCAACGGAATAAACAGTTGTGTTATAAATATTTCTTGCTTCGCATGCAGCCTGAATAGCATCATCGCAGGCATCGTCCGCTGCGCTGCTGCACCTCCTGTTATCTGGCACATTTCCGCTATGATCCGGGGTTGCGGGTTGTTCCAGACATTCATAATTTGTTCCCCCATCGCTCATAACCAACATTGCGTTCTTTCTCTCAATTTCCGCTTCTAATTTTAAATCAAATTTTGCGCTTTTGTCATCATTATTTTTTAATTTAACGCTTAAAACATTGCTTCCGGTTCTTAAATATGATTTGTTAATATTGATTAGATCTTTGATAATTATATTATCCCAATGGCTTTCTTCAGAGTCTCTGCTGGCTTCTTGGTCAAATCTTATCCTGAAATTATTTGTTAGATTATAATCTGATAAGTTAAGTGAAAATTCATGCCAGATTCCATCATCATAATTTTCTCCATTTATATTTATTTCTCCATAATGCCAGACACCATCGTAAATATCAACATAAATTTTATCTGCATTTTCCCAGTTTGTTGTGAGTTTTATCTTGAATGTAAGGTTGCAGTTTATGCAGTTGGTTAAATCCAAAAAACCAGCTCTGGTGCTTATAGCTACTTCGTTTTCATCGCCTTCTTCCATTTCTGCGCCCCAAACCCCTTCATAAATATCTACAGCAGTTTGATGGGTTCTGGCTTCATTATTATCAGTCCCATATTCAACAGACCAAATAGTGGCATTAAATCCTTTTCCAACAAAAGAAGAATCTTCAAAACCATTTTCAAAAAATAGATTGCCAACATTCCAATAAGTTGCATTGTGTTCCTTTGTTTCATTGTAAACCAGACGACCATTAAGATAAACTTCTGTGTTGTCATCAGAAAGAATGTTGATGTACAGATTTTTTATTTTGTTGGAATTAGTTATATTGAAATATTTTCTGAAATAATAATTCCCCCTATTATTTCCTATGTCTGTGTCTATGTTTGGAGGATAAGACATGTTTTCAAACCCGAGTATTGCGTTTCCCAAACTCCAGTTGGTGTCGTTGTAATTTAAGTCTGTCCAGTTTGACCCGTTTATCTCAGGAGGTGCAGTCGAAGAATAATTTGTATTATACAACCATGCGCTTTTTGCAGTTATAGGTGAAATCATATAAGGGCTTTGCAGCAATTTATTTCCTTTATTTATACCGCAACAAATACAGGTTCCTGAGAGAGGGGTATAAGTATCTACTTGATTATCAAGGGTTGTTTTGTTATCTGACAATTCATGAGTCTGGTGCACATTTGTTGTAAATGAAACTAGACCTACCCTATTTCCTGACATATTTAACATTCCGGCAATGAAATTTTTATCAGCCAATATTGCTACAGCAAGTCTTTGCTGATCTCCGGGTTGTATGTCTGTAGAACCCATACTCCCGGAAACATCTGTGATGAGCACTGCATCCCCATAACCTTCCCCATCAGAGGGTATTATGTTTTCTATGCCGAATTTCAGGGGTATTGTTTTCATATTCAATTCACTGCAGTTTAATCCGGAATTATTGAAATAGTGACTCAAATTTAAATTGTCAAGAGTTACATTGATATCCCCGGTTTCATTGCTTCTGAAAACTGTTGAATTTGCGATGGTAAGATAAACAATCCCCCCCGAGATATTATTTTTATAATGAATATAAGCGCTCATATTATTCAAGATTCCATTAACATAAAACCCGTCATAGAGGTTCATGATTCCTTCAATCCCGGGAAAATAATATTTCATTTTTCCTGCTTCTTTTTCCTCGTAAAGTTTTGTTGAGTTATAATCTACTTTAAGGAAACCCCCTCCAAAATATTGTTCGGTAATATTTGAGGAGCTGAAATTAATCTCAATTGTGTTGTTTCCTTTTATGAAATTTGACAAATTAATATTTGCGCTTTTTATGTTTGCGGTGAAATTTCCGGTTGAATTATCAATTGAAAAATTCCCGGAAAAGTTCCCGTTAAGGTATAATGAAAAGTTTGAGCCTGAATAAACTTCTATGTAAGCGGATGTGATGGTTCCCGCAGTTTCAGGAATATTCAGATTAAAATTCAAATTGCCTTGCCCCACAAATCCCCCAAAATATAAATACCTTGATTTGTTTGTTTTAACTCCGTTTAAATATGCTCTTGCAATGTAACCATATTTTGGTCCTGAACCGTAAGTGTTTTCAATCAGGCTGGATACGGATAAAGATATTGATATGTTGGAATGATTTCCCGAAATGGATTCATTTCCAATAATTAAACTGAACTCAAGGTCATCTAAAGTTGAAATTGAATTGGTTATTTCTTCGGTTATATTCTCAGCAATTTCTTTTTTTAACAAATTATTTTCATCTTTGTAAATACTCCAGTAAGTTAGAATCAAATCAAGAACACTTAGTTCCAGTTCATCTTCAGTCAGGTTGTTATTGGTCATCAAATTATTTATTGTTTCGCTCTGGTTTGCGGCTTCATATACTTTTATTTCAGCAATTGAGTTTAGGAAATCATTTGACAAAAGATTCATTTGTTCGTATTCAATTTCTTCATGAATTTCAGGAATTGAGAAAAGGTAATAGCTTGAGAGAAGCACAACCACAAGAATAGAAATCCCGATTATTACATCTATCAAAAAAATCATTCCTCTCATAATTTAAAGATTATTATCTGCATAGGAACAACAGATGAATTTAAGATTCCAACCCGGTTTATTATAAAAGCTGAAGACGCATTTTCAGGATTTTCTCCAAAAGTGTAATTTCCAATAGTTATGTTATAATCATATTTAAGACCAAGCAATATCAAACTTTTCTGGTATCCAATGTTTTCAAATTCTTTTAATTTGTTCCAGTCAATTCGGTTGTCTGTCTGAAGACCAATAATTTCAACATTGCTCGAATTCCAGTCTTTCGGATAACCTTCCATAAAAAATATTCCACTTAGTTTATACCCACTTCTGATCAATTCATGTTTATCTTTTAGTTCATTTAATTGCAGGGTATTATACCCAATATGGCCAATTAGAATCACAAGGACGAGAATAAATATTGAACAGGCAATAAGGAAATCAAAGGAAAAAATCTGACCTCTACATAAAGGAAATGCCCGTTTCATTATATATTATAGTATTTTCACCATTATTTAAATTTGCTGAGATATTTATCGGTATATGGCAGATTTTTATTAGATCATCTTTTTTAACAACAACTTCATAATTCTGTATTGAAACTGTGTGGTCTCCTGAGTCAAGATAAAAAGTCCTGTTATAATAAGGTCCTATTTCAAGCGCGGTTTCTATTTCAAGTTTCACTGTAGAGCAGATATTATTATACTTTTCTTCAACTTTCATTTTTTCTGAGTAAAAATAATATCCTCCTGAAGAGCTGAATATAATTACAAATATCAGGCTTAATATTCCAACCAAGACCAAAAATTCAACAGATGCCTGCGCTTTCATATTAATATTAATCAGGTTTAATCAAATCCACATAATCGTTTTCAGCAACCAGTTTTATTTCATGGCATCCTGAAATATTTGGAATCCATCCTGTCAGGTTCACTTCTGAAGTATGTTCTATTAATTTATCTCCAAGGTAACAGGAGAGAATAGTATTGTTTATTGAGCAATTAGTTATGGATTCAGGCAGACAGATGGTGATTGTATGCTTCGCCGGTTTTTTTTGATTAAAAACAAATTTTGAATTTTCACTTATTTTTTTAAGAGCATCATTGGTGATGCTTATTTCTGTGTTTATTTTGTAAGAGCAAATAGCCTGGTAACTGTAAATAGTATAGGAAGCTATTATAATCATACCAATACCCACGACAATCATAAATTCTACAGATACTTGAGCTTTCATAATTATAAGTTAAATGTAATTATGGGTGAAGAAGATGATATTACAGAAAGATTAAATAAATTGTTGAAGAAACAGGAAAAATTAAAAAAATGCGTTGTTAACCCAAAGTCCGTAAAGAAACGGAAACTTGAAACAAAACTCTTAAAGAAATCCAATTCCAAAGTTA
>QMZS01000045.1 GCA_003663295.1 Candidatus Aenigmatarchaeota archaeon
CAATCAAAAGAGCAAGTATGCAAATAAACACCTGAGCTTCAACCCGATTGATTTTATAATGATAAGTTGGTCTCAATAGCAGTTATTTATTATGCAGTCAAAACCCTGTTCAACACCAATCAATTCCTTGTAACTTTTCATAACATCCTCAGCTTTCAAATCCGTATTTGTGACCAGCAGGAATTTTCCTGCTGAGTCATGTTCATAACCCCAGTTTTCTTTCTTCACTTCAAATGAAAATATTTTGTTAAAATAATTCAAATCAAACAGCCTTCGGTTTTTGCCGAGTATTTTATTGATTTGTAAAACCAGACTTTCCTGAGTTATTTTGTTTTTCTTTCCTGATGACTGCGACTTTTCAAATTTTGCTTTTAATTCGTTTAGTTTTTTACTTATATTTTCTTTTATTTTCCCAAGTGTTTCAAGCCTCTCTTTTCATGTGTTGTTGTCAAGGCACAGGATGTAACTCCGGTTGTCTTTGGTTTTTATCTTTTTTGCAATCAACTCTTTTGTTAACTTGTTGTTTCTTTTGCTGAATCCAAGAATGTATTTTCGTTTGTCTGCTTCAAGCATTTGCAGATTCCTTTTGGTGATTAATCCCCTGTCCGCGATTATTATGGGGGGTTTCAGATTGAATTTTATTTTAAGTTTTTCCGCGATTCCTTCCAAAGTTGATTTGTTGCGGTGTTACCTTCAAATATTTCCCGATGAAGTTTACATAAAAAAATACAATCAACTTCTTGAAATGCTTCCAAAAAAACCATAATTGCAACAATTTTGAATAATAACGCCTGTGAATTGATGGATGATGCAGATTCCAAAGTCGAATCTGGTAATTATGAGAATTTGTTGATTGCTAAAAAGTTATATAATAAATCATCTTAGGTCTAAGTTTTTAAATAAAATGGTAATTTAAATATTTCTGAAAATTATTCCTTTTCTTCAACAGATTCTTCAGGTTTAATCTCTTTGATTTCTTTTTTAATTTTTTTCAATAGGTTCCGTTTCCTTCACTTCTTCTTTAGTTTCTTCCTTTTTTTCTTTGGTTTTAGTTTCTTTGACTGGTTTATTTTCTTTAGTTTCTGTTTCCTCTGGTTTTGTCTTTTTTACTTTTTCTTTAATCTCCTCAGTTTTATCTTCTTTCATTTCTTCAACCGATTTCTCTGTTACTGGAGTCTCATTGGTTTCTGTTTCAGTGTTTTCTCCTTCAGGAACGTTTTCCTCAGTTCTAGGTTCCTCTTTGATATCTTCTTTAGGTTTTTCAACAACTTTTACTTTTTTCTCTTTCAATTTAATCTTATCTTCTTCATCCTTAAGCACAATGTAATTTGGCTGGTTCACCATTTTTTCTCCAACCCTTACTTTTTTGTGAGCTATGAATTGTCTAGCTTGTTTCAAAGTAGTTGCAAGACCTTTTTTGAAAAGGATTGTCTGAAGTCTTCTCTCGCACAAATCCTCAAAAGTCATGTTAAGGACTTCTTCAATATGAACCTTTTTCTCAATCAACCCCATTTTTATAAGTTTATTCATCAATATTTCTTCGGCTTCCTTATCTTTTGTGGCAAGAATCTTTCTTGCTCTTCTCATAAGGTGTTTAAAAGCATAATCTAGTCTCCAAATTTCTTTCTTTCGCCTGAAACCATAGTCTCTCTTTAATTCTTTGTCTGCGGCAATACGAGCTGTGTTAAATGTTTTCCTTGGTCTTTTCCATTTCCGCCTTAATCTTTTTGGATCTCCCATAATTATTTACCTCCTTTGGAAGCAGGGTTTGATTTCTTCCTGCTTACTCCAACGGTTTTACCTTTCCTAAAGTGACTCTTTGTTCTCTGACCTCTTACAGGAAGACCAAACTGGTGCCTGATTCCTATATAACATCTGATTTTCTTTAAAAAAGAAATTTCATTCTTATTATTCAAAATAAGGTTTGATTCAATATAATGTTTATCTTCTCCGGTTTCCATATCTTTCTGATGATTGCACATCCAGGAAGGTATTTTGTAATTTCCCGGGTTATAGATCGCATCTTCGAGTTTTTTTATTTCATCCTCTGAAATCTCATTTAATTTCATTTCTGCGTTAAATCCAAGAGAAACTCTTAAAGCATGACTGAAATTCTTCCCAACACCTTTAATCTTCCATAAAGCTCTTTCAATTGGCAGGGTTGCGTCTAAATCTTTTCTTGCAAGTCTTATTATCCTTCTCTTCTCCATTAATAATTAAAAATTTAAAAATAAGGTAATAATTTGGATATTTGGTTATAATCCAAAGATATTGTTTTTTGATGAGGGCATTTATAATTTTATTATTATTATTAATTTAATGACACTACGGTATAATGATGGTTTATTTAGAAGCGCTTTAGATAGGCTTGGAAAAATCGAGAGTGTTGCAGGGGAAAATGTTTTAAATGGAGAATCTGTTGAAGATGTTTTAAATGGAGAATCTGTTGAAGATGTTTATGCAAAAATAGGTTTTGATCCTGTTGAATTTTTGAATAATTACACTACTGGAACAGTAACTTATAAAATACCAGTTAAAACACCAGGAGGGATAGCTTACATGGAAGTTAATAAAGAACTGGAACTGGCAGAATATACAGAAGATATTTTAAACCAATTAAACCCAACTATTCCAAAGAAGGAATTCTGGTTGAAAAAGCAACAAGTCCATCAAAGAAAGTGTTAAAATATACAATAGCATTTTTATTGGGTTTGAGTGTAGCAGCAGCTGGGTGTATTGGTTCTGATAATTCTCAAGAAAAAATTTCAGAAGAACATTTGACACCTGCAGGAAATATACTTGAATATACTCCAACTGCAACACCCACAGAAAAACTTGTTGAATATAATCCAGCTGAAACAATAACACCCGCAAAAATAGAAGATTCTCTAAAAACTGCGGAGGAACTTGCAACAGAACCCGGATTTATAATTCAGAAGAATAAATATACAATTACTTCTTATTGCAATGATAATGAAGCGCTTTACGGGGGTGAGAAACAGGAGGTTTTTGATTCCCGTGGAAAGTCGCTTGGGTTCTATAAATCCAAATTTTTAGATCAGATTAAAATAGATGGTTCGGGTCAGGGAGATGGAGTTCAGAATGATGGAAGAGCTTTGCATTATGATTATGGTGTTGGTGATAAGGAAACCTATTATCTTGTTGATAAATCCCTTGGAGCCTGGGATAATGGGTTAGTTGATTGGAAAGGTGACAAACCAAGCCTTGCTGTAAACCCACCCTTACCTCATGGAACTCAGATAAGATTTATAGACCTTGGTCATGAATCTGATGAAAATCCGGAATGGGTTAATGAACTTCTAAAAACCACCACTTTTTATGCAGATGATAAATTTTATGGTTTTGGTCCAGAAGAATATAAAATAGATGTTTATACTGGTTTGCAGAAGAATTTGGGATATGACAACCCAGAATCTTTATGGATGCATGATGTTGAAATTGCGATTAAACCTGCAGGCAAATAAAAAATTATCCTTTTAGATTACAGGTTTTGAATATTTATAATTTATTTACCTATTAAATGATGGTAAAAGAAATTAATAAGGCTAATAAATTGAAAGTTATTGCAATAGGAGCCCATCCAGATGATTTCGAAATTGGAGCTGGCATGAGGCTAATGCATCATGTTAAAAATGGGGACGAAGTAATAGGAATTATCTGTTCTGATGGAGAACAGGGTGGAGATGGAGAAATAAGATTAAAAGAGGCCGAATACGCCGCAAAGTTTGTAGGGATAAAAGAATTATATAAACTTCATTTCCCGGATACGAGATTTCCAAATTATCTTACTATTAAAGATCGTCTTGAAAAAATAATTAAGAAAGAAAATCCTTCAATTGCATACATACATTTCAAAGAGGACCAGCATCAGGATCATAGGGTGGTGTCTTTGGCATCCTCAATTGCATGCAGAAAGGTATTAACAATTCTTAATTATAAATCACCTTCAACAATTAATGCTCTATTTAATCCGCATTTATTTCATATTGGATTAAAAAAGGATTTCCAGAAAAAGATGGAATTGCTTAAAATATATAAATCCCAGATTGAAAGGAATGGAGTTCTTGATTTAAGACACGCAGAGATTGAAGCGAAGTATCACGCTTCTTCAATCCACTTTCCTGAAAACCATTATGCTGAACCTTTCTGCGCAAATCATATTATTTTGAACAAAATGGTGGGTTACGATGACTAGAATAATGGCTGCTCACCAACCAAATTATTTGCCTTATCTAGGATTTTTTGATAAACTAAGATGTGTTGATGAACTTGGAACTGAACCCGGAGTATTTATAATCAGGGACGATGCGCAATATGTTAAAAAAGAATTCCATGATAGAAATAAAATAAGACTGAATGAAGGATGGAAATGGTTGAGGGTTCCTGTTGAAAAAAAAATGGCTCCGTTGAATACAATTGAGATAAAAGAAGATGGGATGATTAGCAATATTCCCTGGGCGGATTATCATCTCAGGTTGATAGAAACAAACTACAAGAAAACGCCTTTTTTTGATAAATTTTATTCAGGATTAAAAAAGATTTATTTGAATCCAGGAGACAAACTTGTTGATTTCAATATGAGAATAATAAAATATCTTGCGGAATGTTTTGGCATTAAAACTAAAATTGTTTTGTTTAGCGATATCCCTAAAATTGTAAAAGGGCGCAATGCAACAGAATCGCTTGTTAATATCTCAAAGGCAGTGAAGGCAGATGTTTATTTAGCCGGAGCAGGGAGCAAAGTTTATCTTGATATTTCTTGTTTTAATGAGATTAAATTAAAACTTCAGGATTATGAACATCCAGTTTATGAACAGCGTTTTCCAGAGTTTGAACCATTTATGTCAGCAATAGATGCGCTTTTTAATATAGGTTATCTTCCAAATTCAGGGGAGATTGTGGAATCTAGTAGGTGATAAATATGATATTACCTCTCACTTTTTTGATAGACCTGATAACTTTAATTTACCACCCCCTGAAAAAATTATTTAAATGTTATTCTGATTGGATTCATCGAAAAGAACTTAGATATTCGCCAAAACCAATTCCCGCATCCAAGAAAGAAGTAAGTGTTATAATTTCTTCCCACGGGCAAAAAGATATTATCGAAGATTCGGTGCGGAGTATATTCAGGCAAAATTATCCAGTAAAAAATGTGTATATTTCAGATTCAAATATTGATAATACAGAAAAGGTGGTGAAACAGTTAGAGGATGTAATGAGAGGATTAAAAAGAGAATTTCCTGATATACACTACTGGTCAAAAGAAGGTATAACTTCAAAAGCTGAGAAAATCAATGCTTTGGTAAGAGACCCTGAGGTTGAATTGGGAGATTATGTTTACCTTGTAGATTCTGGTTTAAAATTATATCCAAGAGCAATAGAAAAATTAGTTGAGGGGTTCACAGAAGATAACCTTGCGGCAGTGACCTCTTATGGTTTTGTTACGCCTTCAGGCAACTATTTTTCAAAATATTTTCATTATGGAAAAGAATGGGTAAACAGGTTAGGTAAGTTTAGGAAAACTGCTCAATCTTACAGGCGCGGCGTGTTTGTTGTTTGCGGAGCTTCATTCATGATTAAATTAAATGTATTGAAAAAAATCAAAATATCTATTGGCACGAAAACCGAAGATACTGCATACACATGGCAATTGCAAGAAGAAGGATATAAAATAGGATTTGCCCCAGAGGCCATTGTAAGTTCAGAAGATATGCTTACTTTAAAGACCCAGCTTAAACAAAGTTACAGGTGGTACACTGGCACAGCCCAGGTTATTTTCCTGCACAGGAGAATCTTCGGAGCAAAATCCAAAGCAAAATCTCTTGCTTATCTAAGTGTTCTGCCCAGCCTCATGGAATCTGCAATGTATGCTATAGCAATTCTTTTATTACCCGTTATGTTATATCTTGCTCCAATTTATGCCATTTATTTTCTGATAGGAGACACAATTTTGTCTTTTATTTCCCCTTTAATAGCTCCTTTATTGTCCGGTGAACCTGAACAAATACCCTGGGAATTTTTTCATACCTTAAGGCATTATCATCAGATAACTGCATATAAAATACTGGCTTCTGCGTTATTTCTTATTTCTGCGCTTAAAGTAAATTTTGATATAATTCAAGGTAAACAAAAAAATTGGGTAAATAAATGGTAATGAAACTAAATTATGGTGAACAGATGACAAGTGGAGATTTAAAAAAGAATAATATTCAAGTAGTTAAAGTGACGCGGGAATATATGATTAAAAATATGAATAAATTTCTTGCAATAGAAAAAAACTGGGTGGATCTTGGCGAAGAATCCTGGATAGAAGAAAATTTCCTTTTTGAATTGCCTCTTAAATGGGAACTTAGTTTTGCGGCTGAAAAAGATGATTTGATAATAGGTTATTTAATTGGTTCGAAATACACTACCGAGTTATCTAGAATTAATAAATTGGTTGTGGATTCACAGCATCACAGATGCGGCATTGGAAAACAGTTAATTAATCAATATTTTGCAACCTGTTTGAAAAAAGGCATAGAAAAATCAGAGCTGAAGGCATTGATTGAAAATATTCCCGCCAATAATTTTTATGCTAAAAATGGGTATCGTCATGTTGATTCAATTGTAGGCGCTGACGGGAAAAAGAGGTTTGTTTATGAGAAAAAATTGAAATTACTATAAAACAGAAATTAATGTTATTTAAATATTTATTACTTATAAGTTGATGAAATATGATATATTTGATGGTAAGGGTGAAATAATTAAAAGAGAGCCTACCTTTGTTGACGGAGTTAATGATAGATTGACAGAGGCTTTTGGGAGAACAATAAAGGGAAATTTGAGATATGCAACCGGTGTAGATAACACTTGGTGGAGTTCTGAAGAATATCTTAGCACCATTTGTAAAATAGGACGTATTTTTGGTATTGTAACCCCAATAGGAATCTTTCCAGACAGATTTGATGATTCTTATTTAATTATTGATCCTAAATATGAAATAGATGCAAGGGAATATTGCAGATTAATTGAAA
>QMZS01000046.1 GCA_003663295.1 Candidatus Aenigmatarchaeota archaeon
TGCGCAAACTGTTGCGCTGGAATTTGCGTTGATAATCCAAAAACATGCCAACAATTAGGTGGTGCCTGTTGCGATTCAGGTCCATGTATTCGAGGTAAAATATCCGGAGCTTCTGATTGCGATGAATGTTGCACAAGTTCATCTGATTGTCAGGTAAGTCCATTTTGCGGAGACAATAACTGTGATTCAGGAGAATGCTCAAGCGGATGCACTCAGGATTGTTCAGTAACAGACTGTTGCGGAATAGAGCAATGCAACCCAGCAATAGGAGAAAACTGTTCAACTTGTCCCGGTGATTGCGGAGAATGCCCCCCAGAAAATTACAAAGATTCTTCAAAGTTTTCATCAAAACAAACTTTCCTAATCAGCGATGAAAACTGGAGAGATGTTTTGACCTTAGTCCCTTTAACAACATGGACAAGCAAGAATGATAACTGGTGCCAGGGAGGTTATGGAACCGCGGATAACACTTGTGTTTATTCAACTTTAATTTACCACAAGGAAACTAATGCCTTTGATATTGATTCTGCAATATATTTCATGCAACAATACAGTTCTTCAAAGGTAACTATAATTGGAAACACCCCAACTGAATTAGACAATCTTTTAACCGCAGCCAAACCTTTGGGAGCGGGATTAACTTCTACACAAATCACAAGAATATACCCAACTAATTATCTTACCTACTGGAAATCATACAAAAGCATAGTTTATGTTGATGATAATTATGAACTGGCATTAATGGCTTCTGTATACGCTTCTTTAATCAATGCCCCTCTTATAATCAAAGGATATAATGATAATATTAATTTTGATTCTCTAGAGGTAATCTGCGTTGGAAACCCTTCAACATCAAAATGCGATAAAAAATATTCTTTAGAAGCAATTCAGAAAGAGTATTTAAGCAAAACAAATACAGATAAATTTATGCTAGTCAATCCAAATGATTTAAGTATAAAAGTTACCCAGACATTCACTCCGGAAAAATCTGGGAGTTCCATTTCAGAATTATACACGAAAACTTCTTTAGCTGCGCCAATTCTTGCAAGCGCAAAGCACGAATTAATTCTCAGCACAACAGAAACAGATTACCAAAAAATAAATGATTATTTAAAGGTAAATCTCGCTGAATTATATATTGGAACTAAAAAAATATTGTTAAATGCAGATAATTTTCCTTCTCTTTCATATATATACAAAGATAATAAATATTTTTCAGTCTGTGATATTACCAATACCTCTTTTAGTTGTTTATTTAATCTTTCCATGCCTGCAGATATATATTCTCAATTACCTGAGGGGGGTAATTATAAAATTAGGAATGATATTGAGTTTAAAATCAAAGGAGTAAATCTTATTAATAAAACAGCAGTTTCAGATGAATTATTAAAGAAATTAAAGATTAATGGAATTCCAATGTTGTCGCAGATTGGTGTAGATATTGGTTATGATTTTAAGAGAAATATTACTGACTGTATAGTTTGGTTTTATCTAAACGGAACTAATTATAAAACAGAGAATAACAAGATAGAGTTAGAGAATCTAATGTTTGATTCTCATGCATATAATATCACTAGTGTTTTACTTATTCATAAATTAAAATATTATTTCACTGAAAAAGAAGATAATATAGGTTTAAGTATTTTAAGTAAAGAATCAGATAAAAAAGAAGTTTCAATTATGGATAATTTTACAATAACCTATGTAATTGAAAATAAGAATAAGTTTAGTTTATATATTCCAGAAGAAAGTGTTATAACCGGTATTTCAAATGTTTATATAAACGGAAATATTTTTGAAGTAATTTCTAAGAGCAATTTAGAAGGAAAAATGAATCCTTTAGAAACTGTAACTTTACAAGTAAACTATAAATATTCTTCAATAATGCCTAAGGAAAAATTATACCTGACTATTGTTGCAGCGCCAAATGCTGTTCTTTATAGAGAATATAAAGGTAAAAAAGGAAAACATTCAAATTACCGAGCTCTTGATAAAACAGAATATGCTGATTTTAATGCAGATTATTATCCGGATATTCCTATTGGGAGAATACAAGGGATTACTATGAGTGATGTAAGCGCATATGTTTCAAGAGATTTGTTTTATGATCAAACACCCAGAACCAATAATATGGTATTTCTGGCAAGTTCCTTTTCATATATGTTATCTCAGGCAAATAGATGGTCGGATAAGTTTAGTCAGAGTGGATATAATACAAAGTGTCATACTGAAACAAGTGAGTGCTATGGGTTCAATGCCAATGAATGGAAAAATAATCATTTAGTAAGTTATCAGGATCATGGAAATGGTGCTTGGGCAGGGATAAGTTACCGTTCCATTCCTAATTTAAATAATTCACTTATTTTTAATGATGCCTGTTCAACCTGTTCAACCTATAATAAATATTCTTTTTGCAATACCGCAATAAGGAAAGGTGCTATAGCTCATTTAGGTGCAGTAGGTGTTGCCTATACAGGAAATCAGATTTATAGAGTTACTATGAATGGAATTTATTATAATAATAAAACAATAGGAGACTCTTTTATGGAAGGATGTAAAACGAAGTATTATGGTGATCTTTCTTATCAATGGATGATTACTTTATTTGGGGATCCAACACTTCAGATAAACCCTGATCATTTATTAAAAGAACCTCTTATTCATTAAGTATGAAAACAAAAATATTATTTGGTTGGGTTGGAATATTTTTAATCTTTCTACCAATAACCTTAGCTTTTACAACCACAGATATTCAAGTCAAACCTTCATTCACTATTGGAGAACAAATTACTTTTAGTTACATTTTAACTTCAGATATAGAAGAAGAAATAAGTTATTTTGCAAGTATTGATTGCGAAGAAGCGCCTCAAGCAATGTTAGACCTAAAAACAATACTTTTACAACCAAACACCCCCATCACTGAAATTTACAAAGGTTATACTGTGGACAACACCACGCAACCTCAGAATTGTTATGCAACTGTATCAATAGTAGAACCTTATGATTTAGTTGAAACAAAACAATTTAAAGTAATTGCAAATCCAAGTTTTGAATTTGATGTTTTCACCTGCAAAGATTCTGCGTGTCACAGCAAATCAAAAATTTTCATACAGGAAAAAACAATTTATCTGGATTATAATTCTGAAGTTGAGAACCCAATAATAACCGCAACTTTAATCCACCCGGACAAAACAACGAAACAATTAACCCTGCCAATTTCAATTAAAGCAGACCAGATTGGAACATATACACTCGAAGTTGCGGCTTCAAAAGAAGGATATCAATTAATTCAGGTTTCTACGGACTTTGGCGTTATTAAAAATGAAGCAAATATAGAAATAGAACCAATAACCTGCGACAATAATTTGATATGCGGAAAAGGCGAAACTTATAATAACTGCCCTAAGGATTGTCCTTCAGGTTCAAAAGATGGTTATTGCGATAAAATCTCAGATGGTATCTGTGACCCTGACTGCAGTTCTCAGGAAGACAAAGACTGTAAACCAACAGGAGAACTTCCCTGGTTGTGGATAGCAATTGTTGTTATAATTGTTGGCAGCTTAGGTTTATTGCTTTTTTTGAAGAAATAAATATTTAATAAGGTTCAAATAAATAATTTTAATTTATTAATTAAGCTCTTAGCGAATCCAAATATTCTTTCTCAAGGAAATGCAGTTTGCCGGGGATTATAATAACACAGAGAAAGCAATTCAGATTAAGCAGGTTTTTTATTTTATCATATCTTAAAATCTGTTCACTGCTTCCTGCTTTGCAGAAAACAACGACTTCAGTTTCATCGGAAATAAGCTTTTTTTTGAATTTATTTTCCAAATCAAGCAATATTTTTAATCCTTCTCCGCAGGTCATTAATTTTTCTTTTGTAATATCCAGAAGAAATAATGTGTGCGCGTCCTGTTTAAGATTGTCTTCAAGCAAATTATAAGGTGCTTCAGAGTAATAATAAGCTATTGTTGATACTTTCCCAAACTTATAAATCTGCAGTCCGGTTTCCCCAATTGCGGAGAAGATGGAACTTGAGTGTATTATTTTTGTTTTTACTCCTAGTTTTTTTGCATCTAATAGGATTGAATTATGAGTTGTTGCAATCAGAGAATCCCCGGGAACTAATAGAGCAACGTCTTTCTCTTTTGCAATATCAAGAATTTTGTTGATATTATTTTCTAAATCTTCTCTCCCTACAGTTTCTGCATTAATTCCAAGACTTTTTAAATCCCCTTTCCACAAACTTGTATATTTCTCAATGAATATTTTATCGCACTTTTTTGCGGCTTCCAGACCTTTAATAGAAATATCTTTTTCATCCCAGAGACCAATACCAATTAAATATAACATATCAACACAAAATTTCCCCTTCTCCAATAACCATTTTAGGGTGACTTCCTAATGAGAAAGGGTCTTCTTTCCATACAACCAAAGACGCAAGTTTATTTTCTTTTATTTCTCCGATTTCCTTTGCCCCGATAATCTCCGCATTTTGTTTTGTTATTATTGAAATGCATTCTGCTTTGCTGAGACCAAAGTGTTTGAAGAATCTTAATTGCAAAAATAAATTTCTCTGGAGAACCACGGGGTGGTCGCTTATTAAACCGAATTTTGGGTTGATATCAATGAGATGTTTTATATTTTTCCAGCTTTCATTTTTTAATTCAACTTTAGGAGGAAATGAGTCAACAGGACCATATACTATA
This sequence comes from Candidatus Aenigmatarchaeota archaeon, assembly GCA_003663295.1. Taxonomy (GTDB): domain Archaea; phylum Aenigmatarchaeota; class Aenigmatarchaeia; order QMZS01; family QMZS01; genus QMZS01. The sequence continues at coordinate 4,710 of QMZS01000046.1, forward strand.
GGAAATCCTGATTCTTTGATTATCTTAAATCCTCTTTCTGTGTTTAAATCGCATGCGTGATTTATCACAACATTTTTTAGTTTGAATTCTTTTGCTATTCTGATAATTGCGAGTATATCATCTTCTTTATGAACATGGATCATTAATCTTTCTTTGTTTTCAATTATCCTGATTAAATGTTCTGTCAAATAACTGATTTCTTCAGGTTTCTTTTTTTTCTTTTCAATAAGTTTTTTTGTTTTTACTACTTCTGATAATTTAGTTCTTAAAAGATATGTTGCGCCCATTCTTGTGTAAGGTCTTGAGCCTTTCCATTCAGTTGTGCTTCTTGGATTGTAACCAAAAGCCATCTTAACCCCAGTATAATTCATAAATGCTTCTGCGGTGTTTTTTGCGTAATTTTTTATTAAGACGCATCTGCCACCTATAATATTTCCGCTCCCAGGCATTATATTTGAATATAAAATTCCATGTTCAACAGATTCTGAGAATGCTTTGTCTTCAAGGTAAATTGAGTCTAAAGGGTCTGCAAAAAGAACAGGTCCCATAGGGTCATTTGCTTCGTCTTCTTGATAAGGCTCGCCGCTTCTGCATAATCCAATATGGCAATGCGAATCCACAAATGCGGGGGTAACAATTCCTTCCCCAATAATTTCGCATTTTGGTTTTGTACCCGTAATCTTTTTTATTTTCTTGTCAAATATAATATAAACATTATCTTTTGTGTTCTTTGAACCATCATATAATAATGTTGCTTTAATCGCTTTCATAATTAGTAATTGAAACTTAATTATTATAATAATTTTAAGTCTTTAATTAATTCGTCAATTTTTTTGTCTTCGTCAGGACCGATTCCCAGGCAGGTTATTGTTGCGCTTGGAAGTTGCGTTAACCCTGCATCTATTACAAGAAAATTTGGCAGATTTTTTTCAAATACTTTTTTCTGGAGGTCAATTAGTTCCATTTCATCTTTAACTTTCAGAACAACTTTTTTGGCTCCTTCCCTTTCCCAGATTTTCCTCAATTGTTTATCTGCTCTTTTATAAGAACCTATGCTTGCATGAGCAACCTGAGCCGCTATTTTGCCTTTACTCATTTTTAGATTAGTTCTGACAATAATGACTTGTTTCATATATATATCCAAATTATAATTATGCTTAAGGAGAATAATGAATTGCAAAAAACCTCAAGTAAAAAATTCCCAAGATTTTTAGTTTATCTAATATCTATAGGTGTCTTTTTTGTTTCTTCACTCCTGTTATTTTTTATTTTACCTCAGGTAATATTAATTTCAGATTTATTGGGTTATGCGGCAATAATTGTATTTTCTGTAATACATGGTTTGTTGTTTAAATTTTTTTGGATAAAAGTGATTGCAGGATTACTGATTGGGTTATACTTCCAGTAGTTCTCTCAGCAATCAGCACTCTTGTTTTTGGTTTTCTAAAATCTATGGAATATTTAAGTCAATACCTGGCTGAAGTTATGGGTCCAATTTCATCAGGGTCACCAAATTCATTTTCTTCGTTAAGTTTACAATTAAATCTTCCGAGTACTGATTTATTGTTTCTTTTGTTTATGGTACTATTTAATATAAGTTTTATCTACAAATATTTGCAGAATTATGGTGATAAAAAATATATTTTTTTGTATCTGATTCCGGTTGTCTGTTATTTTTTAATATCCTTTGCGGTTACTACTTTTATTAGTTCTTCAGCAAGTACGGGATTGGCTCCGATATAACAATCTATTTGAAATATTACAAAAAATTATTCAGTTTATTTTTTGGGTGTTGCTATAATCCCACCTAAACCCGCGGAGGCAATCTGATGGATAACTCCAGAAGTCAGGTTTGCAATATCTTGTATTTCCCCGGCCGAGACATTCATGATATTCGGTTTTAGAATTTCGATTGAACTTGGACCATAGGAAATAGTTATTATCATAAGAGTTTTTAAATCCTGGACCATTACACTCGTTTCAACAATTTGAGAATATGCAAATTCAATGCCTTTCATTGGTTTTTCAACTTTTTCTATTTTGCTGAAATCTTTTTTGTAAACAAAAGAAGTTTTTATTTTCTCGAGTTTATCAATATGTTCTTTCAGGCTTTTCTCCACAATTTCTTTATTCACCCCAAGAACTTCAAATATAAATCCAACTTTCATCCATTTTTTACCTTCAAGCTCTTTCATCCTGCATTTTAGTTCTGCGTCCATAATTAATTAAA
>QMZS01000047.1 GCA_003663295.1 Candidatus Aenigmatarchaeota archaeon
CTAAAACAAAATATACTACGACTGAAGCTCCTATCGATAAATATAAACAACTACGTATAAAAAAAATTAATAATTTATAAAATTCCTTTAATAAAAATAACATTGACATAAAGAGATGCTTATTTTTTTACAGATTTTCCAGAAAATATAAAATATTTTTCATCTACCAATAATTTTTTATTATTATGTTCAAAATAAATATTAATTATTTCTATTTTTTCATCATATAATTCATAAAAAATATCGACAAAGGTCCCTTTGCATTTAAACATTCCTCGATTATATAAATTTATTACTCGTTTATAACCCATCATCCTTCGATCATATAATAATTGTGCCAATAACATCCTACAAACAGCAACGATACCACCATTTTCCCTATTCAAACTAATTTGATATGAATTGCCTGTTTTTAGATTTACTATATAAGAATTTCCAATTTTAGTAATCTTTCCCTCTTTCCTGCAATTTTTCAATTTTCTTCCTGCACGATTTCTTTCTCTACTCTCAAAAAACAAAACAATATCTTCTTCCGGTACCCCTCTCAATAATTCTTTATATTGTTCAGGAAATGAAAAACCTTCTCTTTTAAATTCAATTCTCTTTTCAATAGGAAAAGAAAAATCATCAACAAAAAAACTAATTTTTACATTCTTTTTCTTTTTTATACCCCACTTATATAATTTGATTGCAATTCTAAAAGTCAATAAGGATAACTTATCTGGATGGATTACTTCACCATTCTCAAAAATATAATGCCCTCCATCAATTAGAGTATCTTCAATAACATAAGTTTTTAATTTATCAAATAAATCAGTCTCTCCTTGTTCTAAAGAATTGTATTCTAAACATTTTCGCATCATTTTATAATTAATTACCAATAAATGAAGCGCCCAAAGCTAAATAAATATTACTATAAACCAAAAAAGTTAATATTTTTTCAAGAACTCTTATATTAACCAACCACTTTAATCCCATTTTTACAGAATTCCATGCTATGGATGCCTTCATCAATTTTTGTTTCGCGCATTTTCCTGATTTCAATTGTTCTTTGCGCCATTTTGCCCATAGGCATGGATTTTAAATGGATGACCCCATCCACTATAAATTCCTCGATACCGAGGATAGATAAATGTTCCTCATCAATACTTTCAGAAATCAAAAGAGTTGTAATATTTCTTTCCTTTAATGATTTTACCAACTCCTGCAATCTTCCCCTCATAGAAGATTTGTCTTCAACAACCAATGAAAGCAATGAAATAGAATCAATAACAATTCTACTTGCTTTCATTTTATCAACATCAAAAAATTCAAAGTTTGTATCTTCAAGTATATTTTTTTCAACAAACTTAAATTTGCCTTTTTTCTCATAAGCTTCAAAATCCCATCCAAAACCAAGAGCATCTCTTCTCAAATCACCCGCAGTTTCTTCAAGAGTTACATATATGCAGGATTCTCCGCTTTGCAATCCTTCCCAAAGACAACGCAAACAAAAAACAGTTTTTCCTGTTCCTGTTCCCCCGCTAATCAATAAAGAAGATCCTTTCACAATACCACCCTCAATTAAGTTATCCAATCCGGGTACGCCTGTTTTAATTCTCTCGGGTTTATAAAAACGAACTTTAGGATTTTTATCTGAATCACTTTCGCTTTTATTAACCATGATATATAATAAACAATCAAATATCCATATATACAAATATATATTTTAATTCGACAATTGCCGAAACTAAAATTCTTCCAGGATTTCCTGATTTAACCCTATTAATTGTTGATTTAAACACTTAAAATCTGTATTCCTTTATTGCCAATTTTAATCGGGTGTAATTTTTCTGAATGGTTTGTTCTCCTCATTTTTCTGATAAACAAAAGCCTTCCAGCCTGAGCTCCAACAGAAGTATATTTTAGAATAATCACTCCATCGGCCACAAATTCTTCAATACCTAATATAGACAAATGTTTTTCGTCCAGGCTTTCAGAAACCAAAAGTGTTGTTAACTTTCTCTCTTTTAATGACTTAATAAGCTCCTTCAACCTGCCCCTCATGGAGGATTTATCTTCAACAACCAAAGAAAGCAATGAAATGGAATCAATAACCACTCTGCTAGCTTTCATATTGTCCATATCAAAAAATTCAAAGTTTGTATCTTCAAGTATATTTTTCTCAATAAATTTAAATTTGCCTTTTTTTTCATATTCCTTAAAATCCCATCCAAAAACTAATGCATCCTGCCTTAAATCCTCGGCTGTTTCCTCCAGAGTTATATATACACAGGATTCTCCGCTTTGCAATCCTTCCCACAAATACTGCATGGAAAAAATGCTCTTGCCCGCTCCGGTTCCCCCGCTCACCAGAATTGTGGCTCCTTTTATAAATCCGCCCTTAATTAATTTATCCAATCCAGAAACTCCGGTTTTCATTCTTTCAATTCCTTTTGGAACTGCAGAAGCTTTTGAATTAACGTTTTTTGTATTCTCCATAATTAAACTCAAATATATATACATTAACTCCGCCAAAACAAAATTAATTTAATCTGCTTAATTCACTGCGATAACCGCTTGGGAATTATTGAACTGCCAAAAAATTAAAGATTTTTTGAGTGTTTCAATTTGTTTTATAAAAACTTATTTATGAAAACTGGATTTCTCGGTTTATTCTTATTTTTAATTCTCATTACCCCAATACACGCAGAAATATTCCACGAGATTTCTCTTACAAACGAAGAAATAATCATAAACTCAACATTAATCTTGAACTCAAAAGATAAAATAGACTACTGGAATCTAAAAGTAAATATACCCAATAACTCAGAAATAATTGCGCTAAAAGATGAAATCGGAGTTGTTGAATATAATATCTCAAACAATGAAATAAATTTCGTAACAAACAGAAAAAAAGCCAACACCAGAATTGTTAATCTTATATTCAAAAAAAAGCTTGAAGAAAAATACGGTTTTAAAATCGCGAAAATAAGTTTATTCGGATTCAAAAATGATTCTACAATTATCACTGCTCCTAAAGTTTCTTATTTATTTATTCCAGATGCGGAGATTGAATACGGAGAAACAATAAAAGCAAAAACCAATGGAGGAGCAATCCTAAAAATAGTTTTCAACGGTAAAAAAGAAAGCGAGCATTATTTTACGGATTCAGATTTAGACCTTGAGTACCTTGAAAAATACTGCTGGGTTATTAAAGGTCTGACCGGCATGAAGGTTCCTGTAAAATTCGGGATTGTTTCCCTGCCGGATTCTGAATACAATGAAATTCTTGAAGACTGGAGTTCAGGAGCATTCAAAGATGGACTTGTTTTTGTAAGGGAAAATTTAAGCGACTACGAAAAAACCGCAACAATTTTGCACGAAACCACTCATGGATTTAATTCTTTTGCTCTGGATTGGGATAAAACAAAAACAGCATGGTTTGATGAAGGAGTTGCCTGTTATGTAACTTCTGTGATGTATAGACTGCTAAATGAAACAAAACCAGAAATATTTGGAGAAGAAATTAAGTGGAGAGAAGGAAGGACAATTCACACCTTAAAACCAAATATGGAACCTCGGGATTTACACAATTATTATAAACAAGGGAAAAACTGGGTATCTGCATGGTATCCAAGCAAACACTCAAATAAATATCAAAGAGAATTTGGATATGCTTATTCAGAACTATTTATCAGGGATTTCCTAAAAGAAGATGGCAGCAACCTGCACAGAATTTATCAGGAATTGTTGAAAATCAACAAAAGCGTTGAAAATGAATATGTAAAAAACAGCATGATTCTCAAAATATTTGGAAGAGAATTAAAACCCTGCTACTCAACAAACTTTAAAGAAATAGAAACTTGTGTGCGAGAACTCAATGAAATGGATTTTAACATTCCAAAAACAGAAGGGAGTGAAATTAACTGCAAAATTGAAATCCCAAAAATTCCTAAAGAAGAACCTGAAATTGGATTTGATATAATACGAGAAATAAATGGATTTTTTGAGTTTATTTGTAAAATAATTTCCAGATATTTCTAAGCAAATTACCACGCAACAAGCCACAGGAGTTAAGCAAAATAAAATTCATGAACTGCAAGTTTAAATTCGTTATTAATTTTAATTCAAGCAACCGCTGTTGGGGTTTATTTCTTTCCTTTTGAAAGACCATACATGGCCGCTAAGGCTAAACCGCCTGCTGCTGCGATACCCGCATAAACTACAGGATTGGTTTTTTCTTTTTCAGTTTCTGTTTTCATATCCTTAACCATCTTCTCTGCTGATTCTTCACCAATAGATTCTTTATAAATTTCAGTTTCATGAACCTTGGCATCGGATATAGGAATGGTATCAGAGTTGCCTAATATCTCTCCAACAGTTTTGTATTCCAATTCATCAGCAGGAATTGTTACTTCAGGCAAAACTCTCATATTACTTGGGTCTTCAATATATAACATATCTTGGATAGCTTCTGACATTAATATATCAAAATCAGAAGTTTTTGGATTCTTAGGTAACTTATATCTATCTTTTTGCACATCAAATGGATATATTACAAAAGTACTACTATCCTCAACAGTGAGGTGATGACCGCTTAACGCTGAATATAATTTTTTATCATCGGTCCTATCTCCGGCATGATATAATGCAACAAGTTTGTCTGCTTTGCCATCTCCATTTATATCAAGACCTACTAAATCAGGTTCAATACGATCTCCGGATTTAGAATAAGTGGAAATCCACCAGGCAAATTCTTCTGAAGATAAATCAATTTCCCCATATACCTCACCTAAATTCTTATCTGATCTTGCACTATCTGCCAAGATTCCTGTTATTTCATCTGGGTTTCTCAGAAGCTTATTTGAATCCCTTGTAATTTCATTAAATCCATCACAATAAGCCTTAGTTTCTAAAGGATTTACATCCAAACTTAAAAAATAAATTGTATCATCATACAAATCCGCTTCTTCTCCAGGTAATTCCATTGCAGTAGAATAAGCACTAACAACAGGTGTTGCAACTAAAGAAGCTGCAAGAGCAACAGGGATTGCTTTCTTTCCAAAAGTTTTAAGTTTATTGAGGTAACTGACTTTTTCTTCAACTGGAAGTTCAAAGAAGTTCTTTAAATTAATATTATAAGGATTTGATTCTCCTGCTTCTAAAAAATTATAATCCTTTGCATCCAAATCAATATTCTCTTTTATTGGGTTTTGATATAAATCTGTTAACTCTTCTTCTGAAACACCTTTCGCAAGCAAGTTTGTTAACTGGTTTATATCATAATTTGAATGAACATAATCTGAAACCTCTGCTCCTCGGTTTTTTGCGTACTGTCCTATTTCTTTTACCATTTCGATTGCTCTTGGATCTGGTATTTCTTTCCCAAATTGCATCAAATAATTATTTGTTTCTGCTATTTGATTGTTTGCTCCTTCCAATATATTAGATTTCATAACTACTAATCAGTGAAAGACCATATACTATTTTCCTGAATATTTAGACAATTGACGAATTATATTACGTTATCCGCCGTCAATTTTAGTTTTTGGAAAAATATCTTCCATAATATTTGTTATTTGGCCAAAGTTTCTTTTCTTTCTCTTTTGAAATCTGGTCCTGCCCCCAATAAGTTATAAGATTTCCTGCCTCACATCCCAGAAATCCTGAAGCAGCAGGTCCGACTCCAGGCACAAGAGCTGTCACAGCAGTTGCTCCAATATCAACTATTATCGATAATCCCGCATAACCCGCTTCTTTAACAGTTTCTGTTCCCGCAGGGGAAGTGTGGCAGAATCCATTGGTAGAATCTTTCACATATTTTACTTTCAGGCAGGGTATTGTTGTTGAAGGTTCAAGATTATACATAAACAACTTGTTTATCTCTGCGGTATTTGGGTCTTCGCCTTTTAGAAGTTCTGTTTCTGAACCTTCCTGAATTACTTTAACTATATCCTCGTCTATAGAATTATAATAAATAGTTGGATCACCTATACCCCAAATATTAGTTCTAATTGGGTCTTCTTCTATTGCTGTTTTTAATTTAGTTCTTATTTCTGGTTTTATTACCATCTTCCAAGAAGTTCCATTATAATCCCCGCAACCACCAACCCGAATAATCTCTCTCGTAGTGCCGCTGTAATCTCCGCCATAAGCGGTTATATTCCATTGAGTGCAACACCAGTTTGTAACCTCAACTTCTGTGGTTCCGTCCAACCCGGACAATTCTCCGGTTCTTGTTTCTCCTTCGGTCCAGTTCACGCACTCCAACCACATATTGCTTCCTTCGCAGGTTGTTGTGTAACCAACTAAAACAGGGAGTTCAAAAGTGCAGTTAAATTCTTCATTTAAATCCAAAATATATTTTGTGCATTTTATTTTGCTCTCTTCTTTTTTTGATGCATCCGAAGCTTTGGTTGGTTCTATTCCCTGCATCACCCATACCCACTTTCCAACATCCAATTCAACTCTGTATTTTTCATATCCTTCGCCCATGGGTTCTGAGATAACATTTGCTGAGAAAGATTCTGAATCCATTTCTTCTTCTTCAACAGGATCAAAATAAGTCATCTTTTTTGTTATGTCGCAATTGGCATTTGTGGTTCCTGATAATTTACAGGTAAGAACATAGGTATCTAAAGTAGTTTCGTCCACGATAGGTTCCTGTTTCCTGGCACATTTACAATTTCCTTTTTCAATTATCATAGTTCCATCGCACGGACTTGCTGTGTAAAATTTTGAGGTTGAGCCCTTTCCAAAAGTGTTATCAACCCATCTTGAAACACC
>QMZS01000048.1 GCA_003663295.1 Candidatus Aenigmatarchaeota archaeon
AAAAAGGATGCACAGATAGTTGCGGCACAGAATATAAAATTGAAATTAGGAGAGGAACTAATTGCGGAAAACAATTTTGGATTTGGGTTGATCTTGGTATTAATCCTTTGGAAATAGGTGAATGTTATTTGGTAATGATTAACACAGGCACAAGTAGTTGCGGACACATGATAACACAGATATTCCAGAATAAAGTAATTTGTCCTGAATGTTCCACTACTTGCGATGATTTGGGAGGAGCCTGTTGCGATTCAGGTCAAACATGCATTGGCGCTGAAATACCGGGAGCCTCTGATTGTTTAGGATATTCTTGCTGTAATGGAACCTGTCAAGGAATTAATTCCGCAATAATAGCCGACCACACAACAATCAACAAATTTGACAGCATTCCAAATTCCTGGATTGAAAAAGCCAAAGAAAGGTTTAGAATCTCTTATGGCCATACCTCACATGGAAGCCAGATAATAAGCGGGATGAATGTTCTTAAAGCCAAATCAAATCTCTATTCTTTTAGCAACAGCGGAGGAACCGGAATTCTTTCTATTCATGACAGAATACCTTCAGGCGACTTGGGAAACCCTGACAGAACAACCTGGGCGACAAGAACACGAACTATGCTAGACAACCAAAACAATGACCGAAATATTGTAATGTGGTCCTGGTGCGGTCAGGCAGATACCAGCGAAAGCAATATGCAAATTTACCTTGACTTAATGAATCAACTTGAATTGGATTACCCGGATATAACCTTCATTTACATGACCGGACATCTAACTGGAACCGGTGAAAATGGAAATCTAAACCAACGAAATAATCAGATTCGAGATTTCTGCAAAACAAACAATAAAACCCTTTTTGATTTCGCGGATATAGAAAGTTATAATCCCGATGGCAGTTATTTTTTAAATCAAGGAGCAACAGATTCCTGCAGTTATGATGGGGGTAATTGGGCAGATGAATGGTGCGCAGCCAATCCATCTTCGGATATGTGTTCAACTTGTTCCTGTGCCCACTCAAAATCTTTAAACTGCAACATGAAAGCGATGGCTTTTTGGTGGATGCTGGCAAGACTTGCCGGTTGGTCTGGAGAATAAAATCACTCTAAAGAAAAACAAAAATTATTATCTCAGAAAAAATAACTGTGTTTTCCCGAAATAATTTCCTCTTTTTAGATAAGTCCGTACATATGGTAAATCCGGCGAAGTTCCTTTGATTGGAATTAAAACAGGAAGACCGAAGAAGCAGGTTCCTGATGAATGGAGGCAGATAATAAACAAGAAATTCCAAAAGCACAGGCTCAATGTGTTGTATCTTGAAAAGACAATATATTACAATTACAAGATAAGAATTCCTCATAACACAATCCACAAGGTGCTTTTGGAACAAGGATTCGCGAAAAAAGATGTTAAAAAACAGGGACGAAGAAAGCCATGGATCAGATATGAACGCAAACATTCTCTGTCTGCGATTCATCTTGACTGGCATGACAGCAAATACAATAATCTGAAGGTTTGTGTGGCAATAGCTGATGCTTCAAGAAAGATTCTTGCGGGCGGTGAGTTTGAATCAGCAACAGCTGAAAACTCAATACTCATTGTTCAAGAAGTTATTAATGAATATGGGTATATCCGGGTTGTAAGGGAAACAATAACAGACCATGGATCTCAGTTTACAGCAAACCAGACAGATAAGAAAGGGAACTCAAATGGTTTATTTGAAAAGTTTCTGCGGGAAAACGGGATTAAACACATAAAGTGCAGAATCAAACACCCGCAGACAAACGGGGAGGTTGAGAAATGGTTTGACTTTTATGAAAGATTTAGACCAAAACAAGAATCCTTTGAGAATCTGATAAGCTGGTATAATAACAGACCGCATGGAAGCCTGAATCTAAGAAGAGCAGAGACACCTATGCTGGCTTTTAAAAGAAAATTACCTATTGAATATTGGTTTGGGTTAAGCAATAACTTTATTAAGTGGTAAAATTATGAAGAACGTCAAGAAAGTTGGAGAAGAAATTTTAATGGGAAAAGACACTCAGAAAAAATAACCTCAATAAAACAATTGTTGAATATTGCGAATACCCTCTATTAATTGTTTATGGATATTATATATGAGTGATGAAATATATAATCCATTATTGGCAATAAAACAGGGACTCATCCTCCCTTTTGTAAGAAATGCAAGAAAAAAAGGATATTCTGAAGAAGATATTACAAAAGCCGCAATAATAGGCATAAGAAAAAAGATAGAAAACTACGAAGAATTGGTAAAAAAAGCAGAACAAACACTGGAAAAATATCGTCAAAAAGGAAATACTCATTATTACAACATACGATCAAAGGAAATCCAAGAATATAAAAAGTGGCTGGGAGATGCAGAAAGAGCCTTTGGGATTCTGAATGAAGGATATGAAATTTCATACCAAAGCGAAACAATAAATCCTTTATGATCCATTTTCTTTTTTGATTTTTCCTAAAACTTAAATTTTTACAGTTAATTTTATGCAATACAATCCAAAAGAAGTTGAGGAAAGAATCCAGAAAAAATGGGAAGAAGATAAAACCCCTGAAAAAATAGTAAATCAGAAAGATGGCAAGAAATTCTACCTCCTTGATGGACCTCCTTATGTAAACGCCTCCGCTCATGTTGGGCATGTAAAGACAACAACTTACAAAGATGTGTGGGGCAAATTCAAATTTATGCAGGGATTTAAAGTACGGTTCCAGCCGGGTTTTGACTGCGGGGGATTGCCGATAGAAAATAAAGTTGAGAAAAAATTTGACATTAAAGAAAAAAAAGATATTGAAAAAATTGGAATTGATAACTTTATATCTGAGTGCCGAAACTTTGCGGTCGGAAATGAAAAAGAATGGATGAAACTTTATAAAAAACTTGGAGCCTGGAGAGGATACCTGACTCCTTATCTTACAATTGATAACTCTTATCGCGAAAGCGGGTGGTGGGCAATAAAAAAAATTCATGATAAAGGACTTCTTGTTCCGGGAGAAAAACCAAATTATTGGTGCCCTCGTTGCGAAACTGTTTTAAGCGGTTATGAAATCAGCGACAAATACAAAGACTTGAAGAGCCATTCGATTTATATAAAATTCAAAATAAAAAACCGCAAAGAATATTTCCTTGTGTGGACCACAACACCGTGGACCCTGCCAGCAAATGTTGCGCTCTGCGTTCATCCTAATGAAAAATATGTTAAAGCGGAAATCAACGGGGAAATATTAATCATCGCAAAAAAAAGACTTGAACTTTTTAAAGAACTTGGCAAAGAATTCAAAGTCCTTTCTGAATTTGAAGGTAAAGAATTGGAAGGAACAAAATATGAATCCCTCCTAGAATGCCCGCTTCAAAAAGAAATTGAAGAATCCCACAAAATTGTGCTTTCAATCCCGATAATGAAAAAAAGAATCGCAAGTAAAATCAGGGTTAAAAAAGAAGTTGGAGGGGAAGATGAATTTGGGCACCTTGTTGATATTTCCACAGGCACTGGAATAATTCACATTGCTCCGGGTCATGGGGCTGAGGACAACAAAATAGGAGAACACTACAATTTGCCAAGTCCCTCTCCAGTAAATAATTGCGGGAAACTTGAAGAAGAAGCAGGAATTTTTAAGGATAAAAATATTGAAGAAGCCAACAAAGAAATTCTTGAATGCCTTAAATCAAAAGGAAATTTATTTTACAACACAACAATAGTTCACTCCTCCCCAGTATGCTGGAGATGCAGCACACCTTTAATTTTCAGGAAGAGCAAACAATGGTTTATGAAAATTGACACCTTAAGAGAAAAAATTCTTAAAGCAACTAAATCTGTTCGATGGCTTCCTGAATTTGTTGAAGAGCAATTTTATAATTTAATACAAAACTCTCCAGACTGGCCAATTACAAGACAAAGATTCTGGGGTATTCCATTGCCTATATGGATTTGCAAAGAATGCGGTTCCTCAAAAGTAATTGGTTCAAGAGAAGAACTGCTGGAACACGCAATAGAAGAAGTGCCTGCTGACTTTGATATATCAGTTTCAGTTGTTGACAACATCCATTTAAAATGCGTATGCGGCGGGGAAATGGAAAGAGAAAAAGATATTCTCGATGTATGGTTTGACTCGGGAATTGCTCCTTTTGCATCCCTCGGTTACCCTTTCAAAAACAAAGAATTATTTGAAGAACTTGAACCTGTGGATTTAATTGATGAAAGCCAAGATCAGGTGAAAGGGTGGTTCTATTCATTGATGTTATGCGGAATTTCAATATTTGATAAAGTTCCTTACAAAACAGTCTGCTGCAACGGGTGGACTCTTGATGAAAAAGGAGAAAAGATGAGCAAAAGTATTGGGAATGTTGTTTGGGCTGAAGATGGATACAAAGAACTTGGAGCTGATTTATTAAGACTGTATATATGCCAGACAAATGTCCCTTGGGAAACTCAAAGATTTTCTCTGGAAGAAGCAAAAATCCTGCACAATAAACTGAACACTTTATATAATCTGGTGACCTTTGTGCAATCATACTCTACTGAAAATACGGGGGAACCTGTTCCTGAAAAACTTCCTGATAAATGGATTATTTCAAAAGTTAATTCTCTGGTTTCAAAATCCACAAAAGATTTTGAGGAGTTTGGATTTCATTATGCTACAAGAAGGATTGTTGAATTTATTGTAAATGATTTTTCAAGAATTTACATTAAACTTGTGAGGAACCGGAAAGATATGGGAGAAATTGGCAAGGTTATGACCTATACTTTAGAGAGAGTTTTGAAATTATTAGCTCCAATAACGCCCTTTTTATCAGAAGATTTATATACTTCGCTTTTCAATCAGTCCGTTCATTTAAGCAAATGGCCTGAACCTGAAACAGAAAAAATAAATGGAAATCTCGAAAACAAATTTGAGTTTGCAAAAGAAATATCCGAAGCAATTAACAGCGAAAGGCAGAAACAGGGGATAAGACTTAGACTGCCTGTGAAAAAAGCAACTGTGTTTTGTTCCTCTGAAATTAATGTTGGAGGTGTGAAAGAGATTATTAAAACACTTTCAAATATATTTGATGTTGAATTTGGGGAGGCTGATAACATTGAAATAAAACCGAATTTTGCGAAGATAGGGAAAAAGTTTGGGGGGAAAACAAATGAAGTTGCAAAACTAATAGAGAATATGAAACCTGAAGAAGTGAAAGATATAATGAAACTTGGGGAATTTGAAATTGAAAAAGAGGATTTGATAATAAAACAAAAAAGTATGGAAGGGACTTCATTTTCAAAAGGGTATGTTGTTCTTGATTTAACTGAAGACAAAGAATTGAAAGAAGAAAGATTTTTTAGGGAACTTGTTAGAGGAATCCAGAGAATTAGGGGAGAAGAGAAACTAAATGTTCTTGACAGGATTAATTTATTTTTGGAAGATAAGGAATTTATCAAAAGATTTGAGGCTAGGTTGAAAGAAGAAGTCAGAGCAGAGAAAATTGGTTATAGGGTTGAAGAGAAAAAGGGTGAAATTGAGTACAAAGATTTGAGTTTGGGGTTTGGATTTAAGAAAGAATAATATTCATAATCAGAAAGTTAATCTACAAAAACAACTAATATAATGGACCTTATCCTGAAAAAAGAATGCATAGAAATTCTGAAGAAACCTCTCGGCAATCTGATTAACCCTGACAATCTATTAGAATCAATAAAAGGCAAAGAGATTATAACTGTGGGTGACAAAGTAACGCAAACAGCGCTTGAACTGGGCTTTAAACCAAAACTTTCAATTATTGACTACAAAATAGAAAGGAAAGAAATAACCTGTAATTACAAAGATTTATTTGAAAATATTCTTAAATCAGACAACGAAGCAGGAGGTATTTCAGAAAATGCTGTTAAAGAAATTAAAGAATCGGTAAAATACAATAATACCCTTCTGGAAATTGAAGGTGAAGAAGACCTCCTGGTTCTTCCTGTCGTTCTTGAATATGAAAGAGGTGTTGTTTTATATGGTCAGCCCGGGGAAGGGATTGTTATGCTTGAGATAAACCCGGAAAAAAAGGAAGAAATCAGGAAATTATATTTTAATTGTTTTAGAGATAAATTATGAGAAAACTGATATTTTTATTAACTCTATTTTTGCTTATAACCCCTTGTTTAGCCCTAAAAGAAACCACAATTTACCTTCCTGCAGTTGAAGATACTGGGTATGGGCACAAAGGAGCTCTTGCAAGTGTAACCGTTGATATAAAAGAAGAAGGAAACGGGCATGTTTATGTAGACACCTGGCCCCTCACAAAAGTGGATACTCAAGCATCAGCAATAATCGCAAAAAAAGTCGCCTGTGATACTTTATTCCTTGACTGCTCAACATATGATTTTTATTATACTATAAGATCAGAGGCGCAGATTGTAGGTGGACCCAGCGGAGGAGCGGCAATGACGGTTGCAACTCTTGCCTCGCTGTTGGACACAAAAATAAATAACAATATTATGATAACCGGAACAATTAATCTTGATGGTTCAATCGGAGCAGTCGCTGGCATTATTGAAAAAGCCGAAGCAGTTTCTGAAATGGGAAACACTTTCTTAATACCCAAAAGACATTTCATATTTGAAGAAAACACTTCCGGACAAGTGGATGTAACCAAATATGCAAGCGAGCACTGGAACCTCACAGTAAAAAAAGTATCCT
>QMZS01000049.1 GCA_003663295.1 Candidatus Aenigmatarchaeota archaeon
ACCAGAGAGAAGGATTAAAAGAAATTGCAGAACTTCTAAAAAAAGACAGTTCAACTGAAGAATTGCAGCAGCAGATTTTTGAAGTTGTAAAAGCAAAAGGGAAAGAATTGTTCCAGATAATTTATCAGGTTCTAATTGGAAGGAAACAGGGACCGAGGATTGCAATGCTGATTGATGCGATTGGGAGAGAGAAAGTTATTGAGAGATTCAGGAATTTGCGATAGTTATTTAAGAATGAATAAATTTTGCGATGAATGGAATCTGCCGCATCCGGAATTTAAAGAGCAGACAGGGTATTTTGGGATAATTTTCAAGAATCCTGATTATTACACAAAAGTTCCTGAACTCAAGGTTGAGTTAAATGAGAGACAAAAGAAGGCTATTGGTTTAAATATTTTCAGTTAATAAAACCTGTATAATTTATCCTATACAAACCTTTAAAATAATTCGTTTTTATAGGTCAGGAAAGAGCAGAAATAATTGCGAAAGGAAAAGTCCAGAAAGCCGGTTATAGAGCAAAAGTTATTAGTATTGCAGAAATTCTGGGGATTACAGGTAATATTGAAAATTTAGAGAATGAAGATGTCAAAATTATTGCAGAAGAGGAAAAAGAGAACCTGGAAAGATTTATTGAAAAAATAAAAGTCAAAGATGAATTAACAGATGTTAAAGACATTTCTGTGAAATGGTCTGAGCCGACAAAGGAATTTACAGGTTTCAGAAAAATTGTCAAACCTGGAGAAATTGATGAAAGATTGGATTCTGCATCAGTTTATTTAAAGGAATTAATTAGAGTTACAGCGCATGGGGTTGAAGAGAACAAAAAGGGATTTAATAAATTGATTGACAAACAGGATCAAATGTTAGACAAACAAGACCAGACAATAAATATTATCGGCGATGGAAACGAGAAACTCTCAGGAAAATTGGATGTAATACACAATGATTTATCAGTTAATTTGGAGTCATTTCATCAAGACACAATCCAGAGATTTGACATTGTTGATATAAAATACGGGAAAATTTCTGAAAATATGGAAAAAGCAATAAATTCAATAAACCGAACGTGCGACAACACAGAGAGACTTCTTGAAAAATCCGAGTTAGACAGACAGGATTTCAGGGATTCAATGAAAAACCTAACAAAATAAATTCTAAAACTGGCTGAGAAAAAATAGAGGATGAATATGAAGAAAGAACAAATGATAAAATGCAAAGGGCACAATAAACTTTATCCTTATTCTGAAAACCAATTCATATGCGATAAATGCATGAAAAAAGCAGTGTTAGGATTGGCTGATATTATACATAGCGATAAGAAAGAGATTGAAAGATTAATGAAAGATTTTGTTGATGCCACCCTTACGGACTGATAAGAAATAAAAGTTGAAAACTTTTTAACTATTTTTAGTTAATAAAATTTATATAATTAATGATATATATACCTTTAACTTATAATTAACAAATATATAATTATAGTTAACAAGATGTAAACTGAAATGAGAAGAGAAAAAATCAGGGAAGGGTGGGACAAAATTAAAGAGCAATTAAAAGATGCTGAGGAATTTTTAAAGAAAAACAAAACAGACGAGGCATTGTATTTTATCTGGATTGTTGCAGAAAACCTTGTAAATTCGCTAAAAACAACTTTGAATGGTTTTTATTTGAAAGAGCATAGAGAAAAAACTTATATTTTAAAGGATTATTTTGTTCTTGGAATTCTTAAAAAAGATTATTCAGACTTATTTAAAAAACTTTCCAAATACAGAATTGCGGCGGGATTCCACCCTTATACTTCAATTCCAAAAAATTATACAAAACAGGAAGTTATAAAGTTTCTTGAGAAAATAAAAGAGTTAAAGGGAGAAGTGGAGAGAATTTTAATAAAAAGAGGTGTTTTAAAATGATAATTGAAAAAGAATCTGAGATAAAGGTTTTAAGGAATTTTTGCAGGGAACCCTTTGAATATTTTTCAATAGCCGAACTCAGCGAGAAGACAAAAATTTCAAGGAACTGGATGTACAAAATTGTAGACAAATTTAAAAGGTCATGTCTTCTTTTAGAATATGGAAAAAAATATAAATTGGATTTTTCAAATATGTTTTGCCAGAGACTGAAACTTCTTTTTGATATGGAATTTTTAGACTCTCTAAAGATGAAAACCAAAATACTTAATATAACAAACAAAATTGTTTTTGAGTTAAATCCAAAAAGTGTTATGCTTGTTGGCTCTGTTTCCCAGCAAAAAATGAAAGAAGGAAGTGACATAGATTTTCTTGTGATAGGTGAAAGGACGGGAGTACCATATTTTGATAATGTAAATATTGTAGTTATTTCAGAAAAAGAATTTAAGGAAAAATATTTAAAAGCAGACGATTTTATAATTTCGGCGCTGGTGTTCGGGAAAATAATTTATGATGCCGTATTTTTAATAAGATTCTATGAGAATCCTTTACCTGTTTTTTCGCAGGAATTGATTCAGGAAAAAATAAAATATTGTGAGCAACTTGAGGAGAGGATATACAAATTGTTGAAAACAGATGCGGAAAAAGCCAAAGAAGAGTTACTTTATCTTGCTCTGCAGAGTGCCAGAATAGTTCTGCTTAAAAACAAGGTTATACCAAAAACAAAATATGATATCGCTTCTCAGGTTATAGTTTTTAACAGAGAAATTGCAGGAATAATTAATTCATTGCTTGGAAAGAAAAAAATGAAAAAGGAAAAATTTTTAGAGTACATGGGAAAGTTGAAAATTTTTTAATTATTTTCAGTTAATAAAATGTATGTAATTTATAATATATGGCTCCATAGAAATCTTATGATTTAGCCAAAGGCCTCTAGATTTAGGAAATCCATACGGAAAATATTGCATCTTCTCTCAGGAAATGTGAGTCTCTATTCTTCAAAGTTCTCAAAGAAAACCTATAACCAACACCAGTTAATTGTTCTTAACTGCCTCAAAACATAATTGGATTTGGGATATGAAAAATTCACCGAATTATTAGCTGAAATGAACGAAATACAGGAAGAACTAAAACTGAAATCAATACTTCATTATACAACTTTGCAGAAGGCTTGTATGTAATTTTCAAGAATCCTGATTATTACACAAGAGTTCCTGAAATTAAAATATCTGCTGAATTAAATGAGAGACAAAAGAAGATTATTTGGTATTTAGCAGAACATAAAAAGATAAAAAGAGAGGAATATGCAAGAATTTGTAAATGCACTGAAATAACAGCAAAAAGAGATTTAAATAAACTTGTTGAAAAAAAAATATTAAAACGTATAGGAAGAACCGGAAAATATACTTATTATGTGTTAATATTTAACGGGTCATCTAACGGATCATCTAACGGGTCATCTAACGGGTCATCTAACGGGTCATCTAACGGATCATCTAACGGATAATTATTTAGAGATGACTAAAGATGAAAAGGTGGTCAGAATTAACTAAAAACAGCAGATAATATTGCGAATAATTAAAGAGAACCCAAAAATATTCAGGAATGAATTAGTAAAAGAATTAAATATAAATCCTTCAGCTGTTCAAAAACATATAGAAAAACTGAAACAGAAAAATTATTAAAAAGAATAGGTCCAGCGAAAGGAGGGTATTGGGAGGTTTTAAAATGAACTGGAGAAAACCTGATTTTTAGATTATAATTAATCAGAAGAGTTAAGTTTATGGATAAAGAATTTGAAATGTTATTGAATGGAAAAGAAAATACAGATTTGGATTTTAAACTGGAACTGCCGGAGCCAAAGAATGTTGCTCAATTAGTCACTACTTTTTATAATTCAAGAGGCGGGAAAATTATTTTAGGTGTTGAGGATGAAACTAAAAAACCAATCGGGTTAAAAGACCCGCAAAAAACAGAACATCAGTTTACCCAAATCATAAGGCATTGGTGCAAACTTGATAAGGAACCGGAAATTGAATTTGTGAAATATCAGGATAAAGATTTTATTGTAATCCATTGCCCGAAGGGCAAAGATAGTCCTTACTTTGTGAGAGGAGAACCAAAACCAAGAGTCAGAATTGGTTCATCAAATATGATTGCAAACAAAGAAGAAATTGCAAGACTTTACAGGGAAGGTTCTTCAAAATCGCAGGATATTTATCCGGTTGAGAATTCAACTTTGGATGACCTGGATTTGGAGAAATAAAAGATTATCTAAGGAAGAGTAAATTGACAAAACAATTAAATAAAGATTATTTGATTGAGTTAATGCTGAAAGAACACTTTGTTGTCAAAGAAAATGGCAAGTTAGTGCCCACAACCGCAGGAATCCTGTTGTTTGGGAAAAACCCACATTTGAATATTACTCAATGCGAGATAAGAGCAGATAGGTATATCGGAGATTCTATGGTGGAATGGCTTGACAGGAAAGATATTCATGGGACAATATTTGATATGATTAGACAAACTGAAAGATTTCTATTAAAAAATATGAGAACCCCTGCTAAAGTTATCGGCTTTAAAACAGAATTCAGGACAGAATATCCCCTTGAAGCATTGAGGGAGGCGGTGATTAATGCGTTAGTGCATAGAGATTGGCATAGTTCTAATGCAATTCTTATCAGAATGTTTGATAGTCATATAGATATTTTAAGTCCCGGGGTATTATTAAGACCTCTCAAAATCAGCGAGATTATGAAAGATGATTATATACCTAAAACAAGAAACAAGATTTTAGTAGAGGTGTTGGGCAAACTAAAGATAATGGACAAGAGAGGTACAGGATTTCTTAGAATTAGGGAAGCAATGAAAAAGAATAATCTGCCTAACCCTGAACTTAAGGAAAAAACAGGTTATTTTGCAATTAGATTTGTAAATCCTTTAGTTCATAAAATTCCTGAAATAGATGAAACTAATTTAAATGATAGACAGAAGAGAATTATAGAATACCTTAAAATTAATAGCAAAATTACGACTAAAGAATTTGTTGAATTGACTAAAATATCTCTTAAAACAGCCAAAAGAGATTTAGTTGATTTAAAAAATAGAAAAATACTTAAATTTGTTGGGGCTCCGAAAACAGGTTATTACAAGTTTTATGACCCTGTAAATGACCCTGTAAATGACCCTGTAAATGACCCTGTAAATGTAGATGAAGGTAAATAAAATGAATGAGAAAGAATTTGAAATGTTATTGAAAAACACTCGTTCTTTGAACAGCACAAGCGTTCATTCATTTTCAGAAAAGAAAATGATGCATAATTTGCGTAGCAAATTATTGTCATTTGGAAACGATGCATCATCTGCTTTTTCGCAAAATGAAACAATCATCGTTCCGACGGCACTTCTTTTCTGTGACGGACAGGACCGCTCTGAGAGATTTGGATGATTTAGTGGATAAATATTTTTAAAGAGATTAAGTAAGAGACGCGCTGTGAGGTATGAATTAAGATGAATGTCGGAATTATGTCGGAATTATGGTAACGATTAGGGATCTGCCTCTTCCGGAGTTTGAAGAAAGGCAGAAAAGAGCAATTGAATATCTTAAATCCAAAGGTAAAATTACAAATAAAGAATATCAAGAGCTTTGCGCTGTTAATAGGATTACGGCTTTTAGGGATTTGAGTGAGTTAGTTGAGAAAAAAATAGTTGAGAAGATTGGAAAAACAGGGAGATGGATACATTATATTTTGAAGCGTTAAAAACATAATTGTGTTACCCAAAAACTTAGAAGGATATTATAAAAGTAATAAAAGGGATACTATGGAATCCAACAAACAAAAATATATTCTTGGGTTCAGCAAGAGAAACAACAACATGATAAAAGAGTTGATTGCAAAGGATATAAAAAGCAACAAAAACCAGTTTGCCAAAATAATAAAAAAAGGCAACAGGAAATACAGCCTGCGCCTTGACAACAACACGCGAAAAGAGAGACTTGAAACTCTTGAGAATATAGAAGAAAATATAAGCGGGAAACTAAACAAGTTAAAAGCAAAATTTGAAAAATACGCGCCTGAAAATGTTAGAATAGAATTGTCAGAAAGCAAAGTTGAATTAACAGAAGACTAGAGAGAAGGATTAAAAGAGATTGCGGAACTTCTTAAACAGGAAGGTTCAACTGAGGAATTGCAGCAGCAGATTTTTGAAGTTGTAAAAGCAAAAGGGAAAGAATTGTTCCAGACAATTTATCAGGTTCTAATTGGAAGGAAACAGGGACCGAGGATTGCAATGCTGATTGATGCGATTGGGAGAGAGAAAGTTATCGAAAGGTTTGAAAGGCTATAATTTTCAGCAAAATTTCTATTAAAAATAATTTTAAATGGATTTTATTTTGAAGATAGAAGAAATTTTGGGTGTCTCTTAAGAAAAATCCCTTAGATCAAAAATCAGGTAATCTTCTTTTCTTAATTTGTTTTTGTTTTCAATTTTCTTGGCGATTACTCCAAAGAATTCCTTTCTGTTATCTAAATTCCAGTTAACAAATTTTGATTTTTCTTTTAGTTCTCTTAAAATTTTCCTTGCTTCTTTTTCCTTCAAATCCCGCCATTTAACTTCAAAAAATCCAATTTCTTTTTTGTCTTCGTTCAGGGTAACTAAATCTATTTCATACTCTTTTCTTTTATTACTCTCCCTATAATTTCCCCACTGCCTTCCTAATTTCA
>QMZS01000050.1 GCA_003663295.1 Candidatus Aenigmatarchaeota archaeon
CACATGCTGTCAATAATTTACGATTTGTCAAGAATTTTCGTGACTAAATTCGAATACCAAAGAGCCATCAACAATTTAAACTTGAGGATAACTGCATTGGAAAAAGCAATTCAAATGATTAACAAAACGGCTTACTGTCAAGGAATGATAGACACCATGCTAAAATACAATCTAACATCGGTAAAATGCTTTAACACAACTTACTATAACATGGATGGAAAAGTAATAGGCATTACACCAGTTGCAGACTAACTTTTTACTATTTTTTTATAACTTCTCCCAGTATCTAAATGTAATAATCCAGCTAATTATGTAAACCACCACACTTAAAACAAGCACCAAAAATCTTACTGGAAAAATTAGCAAAAATGGAATAATTTCAAAATCTTTTGCATAACTTCCAAAAAACCAGCTCCACCCAATCATAAAAGTTAAATAACCACCTATATGAGAAGTGTAAGGTATGGCTAAAAATATTAAAGCAAGGGTTAATTCAGCTAAAATTCCCGCCAAGTAGAAAATTACTAATTTATAACTTTCAATTTCTCTTCCAAAATAACATTCAACTTTCCCGCCAGTTCTTTCAGCTTCCAAATTCAAAATCTTACCTCCAATTAAATTGCATGTAAAAGCATGACCAAATTCGTGAACTATAACTGTTAATCCTATTAGATAATCGAGTAAAACAAACACAACAAAAATGATAGCTGGTAATAAGATAACTTTTATTTTTTCTCCATAATCCATATATTTATATTTTAGATTTTTCAAATATAAATTGATGGAAGAGGGATTTCCAAAATCGTTTTTAGCTGGAATCTTCCCTTTTATACTAACCTACGCAATTTTGCTAACTTCTGCAATGACCGGAACTTTCCCAAACGTTGTAATCTTCTATTTCAGCATTTTTGTTTCTGTAATAATTTCTGCTGGATTAGTTGGCTTTAATAGGTTTTTTGACGCTTTGGGATTTGATGTTACTCAACCTGGGGAAACCATTTCAAAAGTTTGGTGGAGATATTTGATTTATATAGGCTTAGGCTTTGTAATTGGATATTTTTGCTATAGGATTCTTGCAAAAGGGTTGAACTTGGCAATATTTCCTTTAGATTTTGCCCTTTCCCTTTCCTTGCAAACCATTCCTTTGTATCTTTCTGTTTTGAACTGGCTGATAGTTGCTTTGGGCGAGGAAATTTTAAGAACTTATGGAATGTTCACTTTTGGAAACTGGTTTGAATCTAAATTTAAGCTACATCCTCAAACCGCTTTAAGCTTGGGAATAATAGTTTCAAGC
This sequence comes from Candidatus Aenigmatarchaeota archaeon, assembly GCA_003663295.1. Lineage (GTDB taxonomy): Archaea > Aenigmatarchaeota > Aenigmatarchaeia > QMZS01 > QMZS01 > QMZS01. The sequence continues at coordinate 1,295 of QMZS01000050.1, forward strand.
ATTGCTTTCATTTTGTTGCACACGATTGCGTGGAGCACTTCCGCAAACTTAATGAATTATTTGGTTGGTGCTCTAATTTCAATTCTCTTCACTTCTGTTGGCTTTATTTTGTATCATAAGCAAATATTTGGAAAATTGGCATTTTTAGAATTCTCAATAATTCCGGGAGTTGTTGCTCACTTCATTTTCGACACTATGGTTGATTTGCAAATGAGGGTTTTGCCACCTTTAATGTTTTTAGCTTTTATATAAGGTTAAAGCATGATTGAATATATAATATTGGCAGTAGCTTTTTTATTGTCTTTTTCCTCGTTTATTTATGTTAATAAAAAAGAATTTGACAAGGTTAGAAGGAAAGTTTTGAAAAAATTGAAGAAATTTAGTTGTTGCGGTTAAATTTTTTAGGTTAAAAATTAATAAATTAATTATGAAAATCTGGATATTTTTGATAATTTTTATCTTTTTTTTATTTTTAATTCCTAAAGCTAGTGCTGAACAAACATGGTGGAACAGCAGTTGGTTATATAGGAAACCTATTAATATTACTGAACAATCTGGTAATACTTTAATCGAGTACCCATTTTTAATTACAATAAATACAGCATCCTTGATTTCTCAAGGTAAAATGAATTCTGATTGTAGCGATATTAGATTTACAGATGAAAACGATAATGAAATTCCCTATTGGATAGAAAGCGGTTGTAATAGTGAAAACACAATAATTTGGATTAAAGTCCCTTCAATTCCAGCAAACAGTAATACAACAATATATGTATACTATGGTAATCCTAATGCTATTTCTGAAAGCAATTGGCGTAATATTTTTGAGGATTTAACAGGTACATGGTCATGGAATGGAACACATTTTGTAAGTACATATGCAGAAGAGCATAGATTAAAATTATTTAATTTATCAAACTTTGAGATTAGTTTTAATTGGAGTTATCTTGGATGTTCAGATATTCAATGTATATTTGCACATTTCTGGAAAGACAGTGATGGAGTTTGGGGAGGTTCTAATTACGTATCTTATTCAGTTGCTATTGAAGGTGATTGGAGTTTATGGAAAGATTCATTCGCAACTAGAATAGGTGGTTTTGCTGGTGGTTATCCTTGTGGAACAAAAAATGAATTATTTAAATTAAGAGAATATGGTTCTTATCATGTTCAATATGGTTCTTCAAAATGTTCAAATGGTTGTACATTAACAGATTCAACTTATAATGGAGTTTGGGGTTGGTTTGTCTTACGATTTTATGCTGTTTTAGGTAATGTCATAAAAGTTTCGGTAAAAGATATAAGATTAAAAGTTTTAGATTCGAATGGGAATGATGTGTCTCCAACCTATATAATAGGGAATGAAGAAACAACACCAATACCACAAATAAGAATTTACTCTCCTTTAAATCAAACACATATTTATTTTGGAGAAAATTTTATTCAATTTAAATTTAAGGTATTTGATTTTGATGATGAAACGATTCATATAAAAACATGGCATGATAGTAATTTAATTTATGATAACGATAGCTATATTAATAATACTTTAATTACGTTATCTTTAATAAAAACTCATGGAACACACTATGTAAAAGTATGGGCTAATGATAGTTCTGGCAACGAAGTTACAGAAACTGTTTATTATTCTAATGAAAATTTTAGTGATTGGCGATATAGAAGACCTATAATAATTACTGAACAAAGCGGAAATAATTTAACGAATTATCAGATAGCTATTAATATTTCTTATGATTCTGATATGAATAGTAATTTTTCCGATTTGAGGTTTACATGGTACAATAAAACTTATGGGAATGAAATAAAAATTCCTTATTATATTGAAAATAAAGTAGATGAAAGTTGGGCTTATGTTTGGATTAAAGTCCCTTCAATTCCAGCAAACAGTAATACAACAATATATGTATACTATGGTAATCCTAATGCTATTTCTGAAAGCAATTCAAAAGAAGTTTTTGATATATGGGATAATTTTTCAGTTGATACAATTGGAAGTGATTGGATAAGTATAGGTTCTGGAAGTTGGGTTATTGAAGATGGGATTCTAAAAGGAGGAACTTTTAAAAATACTAGACAAAAAATAAAGTATATTAAAAAAACATTTTCAACAACTTCAGGCTATTATTTTGAATCAAGATTCCAACATTCAAATTATACATCATTAAATGATGTTTTATATGCAACATTTTATTCTCCAGATAACATATCCAACTATTTAGTTTATTACCATTGGAAGAACGCTGACCCTAGCTATTTAGGAAGGGGAGGAAACCCAGTAATTAATTGTGGGGAAGGTTCAAATCTAAATGGTCAAACATGGTATAGATTTAAGGTATATACATGGGGAACTAATTATAAAATAGAAGTCTATGATGATAATTGGAATCTTTTATGTTCTTCCCAAGATTCTTCTCAAACTCATTCAACAGGAACTCTTTATTTTGGTTTTGGTGGTTATGGAACTGACCCATGGTTCGACTACATAATTGTTAGAAAATACACATATCCAGAACCAACCTATTCAATCGAAGGCGAAGAAATAATAATACTTTCATGTCATGAATTAAATAATTCAAATGTGAATTATTATTTGTTTCAAGACATTACAACTTCAATAACTCAAGGAAATTGTATAAACATTACAGCTGAAAATATTACGCTAGATTGTCAGGGTCATTGGATTAATAGGACTGGTAGTTTTTCTATTAGTCCAAGAGGTATTATGAGTTATAATAATAGTGTAACTATTACGAATTGTAAATTAAGTAATTGGGGAATTGGAATTGGATTAGGAACGGCTGGAATTTCAATAACAGAAAATACTATTAGAAATTCAAGCGTTTACAATTCTTATATTGGAATATATGCAACGTATACATCCACATCAACTATAGAAAATGTAACAGTCAAAAACAACACTTATGGAATTTATCCTTATTCAAACACTGAAAATATAACTTTAAAAGATTCAAGGATTGAAAGCAATGATTACGGTTTGTTTGTTTATTGGTTCGATTGGGGAGAAATACCAAATATAATAGTTTACAACAATATTTTCAATAATAGTGAAAACTTTTATATATACCAAATAGCTGGTACTTCCTATTTTAATGTAACTAAACAACCTGGTACAAACATTTGGAATTCTTCTTTAGGTTATATAGGTGGTAATTATTGGGCAAAACCAGATGGAACTGGTTACTCTGAAAGCTGGAATTGTAAAGATTTTGATTTTGATGGTTTTTGTGATTCTCCATACCAGGTAATTTCTGGATATTATGATTATTTACCTATTGCAAAAGCAGTAGGTTTTAACTATTATAGAATAATAAAAGGAGAAAGTGCATATATACCAAAAAAATGCAGAGATTGGGGTATAAGTGGAATTCACCAATGTAGAGATTATTGTCCTGATTGTTATTCTGAAATTGGTTTTAAGGTTCCATGGTACAAGACTGTAACCATAAACAATACTGGAACTTATACTGCTTACAATATATCGGTTAATGCAACTATTCCAATTTCTGTAGTTTCAATTAATGATATTGAGCTTTTAGACCCAGACAATGAGTATCATGATTTCTACGCAAACATATCAGCAGGATTTATAAATTGGACAGTTGAAGAAATACAACCAGCAGAAACTCAAGTATGGACCATAAACTTCTATACCACACCACCAACCATTAGTGAATCAAATCAAACTGTTGGCACATCATTTACTAAATGGCAAAATATTAGTGGTGCGGTTGATTTAAATTATGAAAAAGTTTGGGACTACACTTATTTGGAGGACCCATCGATTTTTATTAGGTTTTACGATAATACGAGTGGAGATATGACAGAAGTTACATCCAATTCTGAATGGGGACCACCTGTAACAAGAGATTTAAACAATAATGGATTTGATGATTACGCACAATGGATAGTCCCAATAATTGGTGCTGGTCAAACCAAACAAATTGTGATAACTAGCACGGTTGCTGAAGCAAGTTGTGAAGTTATAAATAAGACAATTTTAAATTATCCAGTTCCAGCTGGTGAAAATGTTCAATGGAGATGGACTATACTATGTTATAACCAACTTGGTTTGGGTGTAAATTATAAAAAAGATTTAAGAATACCTTTAGAGTCAACCCAGATTTATTTAGATGATATTCCAATAGAGCCAGGTTTTTTAATCGTTCCCCCTTATGGACCTTATGTCGAAATAACTGGTAGTTTAGGACCTTATGAAAATGAAACCCATATTTTGGAATTTATAACCCCCGGAGTAACTGTGGATGTTTCACCACCCCTATTTCCAAACAGAATGTGGGTTGGGCAAATGGCAAATTTAATTTTGGATATAACTGTTAAAAACTGGGCGACTCAAAACATTTCAAAAGTTATAAAAAAGATAAACATAGGATACGGAGAAAACGTTACTGTTTATCTAGAAGGTTATGAAGTAGATAGAGTTGATTTGGTTAAAGGATACTATGAATTGAACATCACAAACCTTACTGCTGGAGAGGCAAGAAGCTATCAAATAATTTTCAAATCGCCAACCGCAGAAGCAATAGCTGGAAAATACTCTGGAAGAAGAATAATAAACGGAACTCAATACTTAATGTACCCAATTTATGTGAAATCCGTAGCCGCATTTCCTTTAACTAACCTTTCCATGAGGTTAGAAGTAAGCGACCCATTCAAGTGCTACGATTTAAAATTCTGTTGGCTAACGGATAAAGATACTTATCTAAACCCACCTAAAGGAGAAGAATTGGATTTAGATTGCGAGGATTCAAAAACAGCTATTTTAGACATAGGTGAATTGTCAGTAGGTGGGGAAAAGTACATAACATGTTTTTTGAGAGAGAAAGAAAGACCAGCACCAGTTTTGCCAGACATTTACAATTTCTTCGATTGGCTAATAAATGCAATCAAGAACTTCATAAACTGGTTAATAGGGTTGTTTGGATGAAGTATTTTGCAATAGGATTGGCTATTTTTATTGCTTATTGCTTTGTAGTGAATTTTTTTAACCAAGCCTATTTTGGATTTATCATAAAATATTTTTTACCCATCAACAACACTTATAATTCTACATCTAATAATTTAACTTTTTTGGTAGAAATAACCCCTTCAGAATCGATAATAATAACGGTTAAAAGGGCTAGAATGTTTTGCTTAAATTATGAAAAAATAGAAATTTTAAACCAGAAAATTTTAATTCCAACTTTTAGCTTAACTCTACCAGCTTCTAAAGGTTTTTGTCTATTGCCTACTTACTTTTAC
>QMZS01000051.1 GCA_003663295.1 Candidatus Aenigmatarchaeota archaeon
AATCAGGCTTCTCCTGTTGAAATGGTAAAAGAGGCTAGATTAAGAGGATTGGATGGGATTGCAATCACCGACCACAATAGTTTCAAAAGCTGGGATTCGTTAAAGAAACTTAGATTTGATGATTTTGTTATAATTCCTGGGGAAGAAATTTCAACAATTCAGGGACATTTACTTGCTCTTGGAATTACAGAGGAAATAAAACCCGGACAGGATGTTTTTGAAACAATAGACCAGATTCACCAACAGGGCGGTATTTCTATAGCCCCTCATCCTTTTGACCTTGCGAAAAAAGGCATAAAAAATTTATCCAGATTTGCTGATGGAATAGAGGTATTTAATGCAATGTGCCTCGATAAATTTGCGAATTTAAGAGCTTTAAAATATGCGGAGAAATTGAATAGACCTCAGGTTGCGGGAACAGATGCGCATCAAAAAGAATGGGTTGGGTGCGGGATTACAAAAATAGATTGCGATTTTGATTTGGATATTGTTTTGAAAGAATTAATTTCAGGCAACACCAGATTAAAGAAAAGATATGTTTCTGTGAAAGATATGACTGATTGGTATTTAACAAGATTAAATAAAAATCCTTCCAAAGCCATGACTTATATAGACAAAAATCATGGGTTTCTTAAAAAAGCCCTGACAAAAAGTCTAATGAAGCATTCAGCAAGAGATAATATTTATTCTCGAGGTGTTGTAAATTCTTTATCAAATATATCTCTTGCTGGTTCAATTACTCATTCTTTCTTTGTTAATTATCCAAAATGTTTGATTTAGAAGTTGCGGGTATAGTTGTTTTATTTTTAATTTTTGTATATCTTGTTTATAAAGGGGTGGAGCTTCTTTTAAGATATCTGGCAATATCCTGTATTTCTGCTTTATTTCCTGTAATCATGATTGTTTTCTTTGGAGTTGATTGGCCTTTAAATTTAGGAACAATTCTATTTTTTGTTTATCTTGGAATTCTTGGATATACTATTTATACTGGTTTGTCTTTTATTGAAATGATAGTGAAATCCATTTCAAAATTATTTTCTGATGGAAAGAAAAAGAAGGCGGAAGAGAACACTGAAGATTGATGGTTACATTATAAATAAAAATATAATTATGAAAATCCCAAACTTATCCTTATTAAATGATACTTTAAATAATTAATTATATTATGGCGAAGACCTTAGAGAGACATCTTGAGAATGTTGACAGCGAACTCGCATCTTTAATTCTTAAATTAAGCACTGTTGCAAAAGTAGTTAGTGATGAACTTCCTTATCGAAGAGGTAAAGCGGATACTGAGAATGTGTTTGGCGAAGTCCAGCTTGTTGCTGATAAGTGGGCTGACCAGTATATTACCAATGAATTAAGAGAATCTGGAATGGTAAAAACATTGGTATCAGAAGAGCAGCCTGAAATAGTGAAATTAAATGAAACTGGAACTTTTAATATTACCTTGGATCCTCTAGATGGTTCTTCAAATATTGAGAGCAATAATTCTGTGGGAATTATAATTGGAATTTATAAAAAGGATTTGCCAACACAGGGAAAAAATATGGTTGCTGCAATGTATATTCTATACGGGTCTGTGATTTCTTTAGTTTATGCAACCCCAAATAATGTTAGTGAATTTATAAACACAAAAAGAGGATTTGTTTTGAGGGCTGAAAATATAAAAATTCCTGAACCCGGAATCCTGTATGGTGTTGGCGGACTTAAGAGAGAATGGTTACCTAAGTTTAAAAATTATATAGAATCTCTTGAAGCGGATGGTAAAAAGTTAAGGTACGGCGGTTCTTTTGTCGGAGACATAAACCAGATACTTCATTACGGGGGAATCTTTGCTTATCCTGAATTAGTCACAAAACCAAACGGGAAATTAAGATTATTAGTTGAGAGCAATACCATGGCTTATGTAATCAAGCAGGCCGGGGGAGCTTCCACAAATGGAAAAGGTTCAATTCTTGAGGTTAAACCTGAGAGCATAACCCAGAGAGTCCCAACTTATATTGGGAACAAAGAACTTATTGAAAAGCTGGAGGAAACGCTTAAATAGATTTTATTTAAAACATAGTATGAAAATATTTGATTTGGCTAAAAGATATTCTTCTGAAGGGCTGATTTATGGAGGTTTATTAACTGCTGGGGCGATTGGCGGAACTGAGAATTTTATGGATGCTTGCCAGCTTGTGGGTTTTTTGGGTGTTGGGACCAGATTAGTTCCTTATATGGAGAGACTAAATGAAAATTCTCCTTATTATAGACCGTAATTTGTTTTTGACATAAAATCTTTGTTTTATTGAATAATTATGGCAAAAATCATTGTTGATACTCCAACAGAAGATGGGTTGGGTTTTGGGAATTATGCTGAGGGTTTAATAAATATAATTCGCGATTCAGATTCGCCATTTACAATAGGAATATTGGGGGACTGGGGTGTTGGCAAAACCAGTCTGATGAGAACAATGGAGAAAAAAAATTCAAAGATAAATCTAAGGAAGAGATAATACCCATTTGGTTTAATGCCTGGAGTGCGAGAAGGAAAAAGAATTTGCGATAATTCCTTTACTTGGAACAATATTTACAGAGATAGAAGATAAAACATTAAAATCCAAATTTTTAAGTTTTGTAAATTCATTTAGGTTCAAATTTAATTTTGGTGTGGGTGAAGTTGAAAGGGATGTGGAATTCTCTAAAGAAAATCTTAATTATATTTATTATGATAAGCTACAGAGTTTTGAAGATAGTTTAAAGGGAGGTAATAAAAAAATAGTTATTTTTATAGATGATTTGGACAGATGCGCTCCTGATAAGGTTCTGGAAATTCTTGAATCAATAAAAGTTTTTTTAGATATTGAAGGTTTTGTTTATGTTTTTGGAATAAATCCAGAGGTTGTGGAAAAAGCAATAGAAATGAAATATAAAGATATGGGAATTAACGGAGAAGATTATCTGGAAAAAATAATCCAGATACCTTTTAAAATTCCTGATTGGAATAAAGAAGAACTTAACAAATGCCTTGAAAAGATGTATGAAGATATAGATTCAAAGTATAAAGATACATTTGAGAAATACAAAGATATTATATTGGAAGTAATTAAAAAAACACCCAGACAACTTAAAAGATTTATAAATTCTTATATCTGCGAGCAGGAAGTATTCAAAAATGAAAAACTTGATTTGGAAATGCATCTGGTTTTAACTATTTTAAAATTCAAATGGTATGATTTTTATAGCAAATTGTTTGATGAAAATTTTAGAGAAAGATTAGGTGGTGGTGTTAGAATAATTAAAGCAAGGGAAGAATTTAAAAATAAAAAAGAATTATATGAATTTATTGAGAAGAAAAAAGTTAAGAGAATAATCGCTAAGATAGTTAAAATGAAAGATAAAGAATTGTCAAAATATAGGAGGGCTGGTTTGAGTATTCTTAAAATAACACAACAAATGCCAGATGTAAAAAAAATCACAACTTTACTTAAATCAGGTAAAATAAAAGAATTTAATAAACTTAAGAATAAGTTTAGAATAATTGATTTAAGTTATAGTAATCTGAATGGTGTTGATTTGAGGGGAATTGATTTGATAAATATTAATTTGAGGCGTGCTGATTTGACTGATGCTCATTTGACTGATGCTCATTTGACTGATGCTCATTTGAACGGTGCTAATTTATGGTGTGTTAATTTAATTGGTGCTAATTTAATAGATACTGACTTGATTGATGTTGTTTTGAATAATGCAAATTTTAGTAAATCTATTATTTTACTTAAAAAATTTGTTAAGTTAAAAAGTGTGGAAAATGCAGACTTCAAAGACGCAATAATCAACAATGAAGAATTCGTGGAATATCTGAAAAAAAAACAACGCAAAAAATGTTCCTGATGCAATTACAGATAAAAATAAAATCAAGGAATTATTAAAGAAAAGAGATTATAATCCTTTAAGGGTACAAGAAATAATGCAATTTTTAGATGAAATTTAATATTTTTACATCTTCTCAGGAACCTCAATCCCCAATAAATCCAAACAAATTACCAAAAGGTCTCTTGTTTTTTCAACCAATTTCAATCTAAAACTTTCTTCATAACTCCCAATAACTTTGCAGTTTTCGTAGAATTTTGAAAATGTGGTTGCAAGTTCAAAGGTGTAGTTGCACAGAAGATTTGGTTTCAACTGTCTGGCAGCCCTGTCCAAAACCTCTTCGAATTCAAGGAATTTTCTCATCAGTTCTTTTTCATATTCGTTTATCTGGGTTATCTTTTCATCTTTTTTAATTCTGCACATTTTAGTCTCTGCATTTCTCAGGATTGAGTTGCACCTCACAGCCATATACTGGATATAAGGTCCGGTATTTCCCTCAAATTTAATTGCTTTATCCGGACTAAAATCCACCATTTTATTTCTTTCAACTTTCAGAATATCATATTTTAAAGCCCCCAACCCAATTTTCTCAGTTATTTTCAATATCTGTTCCCCGTCCAAATTAGGGTTTCTTTTTCTGACTTCCTTGCACGCTTTTTCATTTATCTCTTCAATTAAATCATCAATTAGAATAAATTCTCCTGAACGGGAACTCATCTTTGAGCCTTTTAGGGTTATCAGACCATAGTTTACATGTTCGCAGTTATCAACCCATTTGCATTTAAGCAGTTCAAGTATTTTGAATAATTGCCTGAAGTGATTATTCTGGTCAGCCCCAACAACCCAGATTGATCTGTCTAATTTGTATTTTTTAAATTTATGGATTGTCAATGAAATATCTGAAGTAAGATAAACTCCGGTGCCGTCAGAACGGATTATAATTGTGTTTGGAATTGTTGGGTCTTCTTTTTCAAGGTTGATTACAACAGCCCCTTCATGAGGGAAAGCATATCCCTGTTTTAGAAGTTTCTGCGAGAGTTTTTTCCCTTCTTCCTTGAAATCGCTTTCATAAAAATAAACGTCAAATTTAATTTTTGAATTTTTGTAGGTTTCTTCAAATCCTTCTGTTGCCATTTTCACAACTTCTTTCCATTCCTTCCTGTATTTTCCTGTGTTGTTTTCGAGTTCGCATAAAATCTTTTGCGCTATGTTGTTAAATTCATCCTGTTCTTTTTTATCTCCTTCAGCATGAAGCTTTGCATATATCTCTGCGAGTTCATGGTCGATTTTTTTATCTTTTTTTAGTCCATATTTATCAACCGCAAGAACTGTTTTTGCAACTTGTTTTCCAAGGTCATTATAATAGTTTGCTTTTACAACATCATTTCCGCAGTATTTTAAAATTCTTGAAAGAGAATCCCCAATAAAAGTTGTTCTTGAGTTTCCGATGTGCATTGCTTTGCAGGGATTTGGCTGCGAGAATTCCACCATTATTTTCTCTCCCCCCCCTGATTTTTTAAGTTTTCCTTTAAAAATTGATTCAGAGAGTTTAGGATAATCGAGTTTAAAATTAATATAGCCTCCATTTGCACTAACAAAATTGACAAAGTCGATTGGGAGAAGACCCGTTATTTTTTTATGTTTATCTAAAACCAATTTAGAAGGAGTTATCCCTTTTTTCTTTGCCTCAATAAAACAGATATTGCAGGAAATATCCCCGAATTTCCCCGGAAACTGGAAGTTTTCTTCTTTAATATCAGGAAATTCCGTTTTTAGTTTCTTTGCTAGTTTTTTAATTATTTTCTGCATCATAATTATCCTAATAACATAATTTATGAACAAGGAGTTATTATATGACTTTGTCTGGATAGGAATTGCCATTGTTTGCGGAGCTTTTATTTCTATATCATTTGCTCTGTATTTTGATAATTCCCCTTTCTTGAAGACTTTGATAAGTTTTATTGGAATTCTTTCAGAAGTTCTTGGGGGTGTTCTTTCAAATTCTCTTTCAATAATCCTAATTTTCGTTTGTTTATTGGTAATTTTCTTTTTGATGAGTTTTGAGAAATCCGTGGAACCTGATTGATAAATAAAGAATGTTGATTATGAATAAAATGCATATAGACTTCCACCTTCCTGGAAACAAAGAAGTGAGGTATGAAATGGGTTTAGTTTGTGCAAAGGAAGAAGTTGATAAAGGAAGATTTGAGGAACTGAGTAAATTTTTTCCAGGAACTTCCGCAGCAAAAATGTATAATAATTTATTGGATGCTGCGAATAAACATTTTGGAGAAACCGGAGTTTATTTGTTGAGCTTAACCAAACCTGTTTTTGAGTTGGTTGAGAATCTAGAATATAAAAAAATTCTAAAAGAAATTTCCACGCAGTAAATTCAGTTCAACCAATAATAATTTGTTATTTTGTTTCTTCTCCAATGCTCAGTTCAAGTTTACCTCTTTCATCCAGCCTTGAGTGCAATTCTATTTCATCAAACCGCGTTATGATTATTGTGAAATCCTCGGAAACAAGTTTTTCAATTCTCCGCGTTTTTCCGTCTGAGTAACAGTAAAGTTCTATGTGAGGTTTCCCCTGCAAGTCGGAGATTGTCCCGTGGAGAGTTGCGTCTTCAATATCAATCAATCCTTCTTTATATTCAATATACCTGAGTTTTCCATACCCTTCAAGAACCCCGGATTTAATCCCGTATGTTTCTATTAAGTTCATC
>QMZS01000052.1 GCA_003663295.1 Candidatus Aenigmatarchaeota archaeon
AATTAAAATTTTACATATTATGGATGGATTTTTTGATTATAATGAAAAAAAAGTTCTTGTAACTGGAGGGGCTGGGGCAATAGGCACAAATCTTTCAAAGAGATTGGCGGAACTCGGAGCAAAGGTAATAATTCTAGATAATCTTTCTTCTGCTTATAAATGGAATATCCCAGTTCACAAAAATATAAAATTTGTAGAAGGTGATATTCTTAATGATGAAGATTTAAAAAGAGTTTTCAAGGAAAAGCCGGATTATATTTTTCATCTGGCAGCTCACTTTGCAAACCAGAATTCTGTTGACAGCCCTGAAACAGATTTAATGATAAATGGGATTGGAATCCTGAAAGTATTGCAGTACGCTAATCTAGTAAAAGTAAAAAGATTTGTTTATTCTTCTTCAGGTTGTGGGGTATATGGTCTTGATTCAAAAATGCCTTTTGAAGAACATGATATTTCAATAAAATTACACACACCTTATCAGGTAACAAAACTGCTTGGCGAATTATACACAAATTATTTTTATAATTTATATAATCTTCCTATTGTAAATGCAAGATTCTTTAATGTTTTTGGTCCTGGAGAAGTTCCGGGAAAATACAGAAATGTAATTCCAAATTTCTTTTACTGGGCTATGAATGGAAAACCACTTCCAATAACAGGAACCGGGGAAGAGACAAGAGACTGGACTTATGTAGAAGATATTATAAATGGGTTGCTTGCAATGGGTCTCGAAGAAAAAGCAATAGGAGAATCAATAAATCTTGGTTCTGGGAGAGAACATAAAGTAATTGATATGGCGACCGAAATAAATAGATTAACTGGAAATAATGCGGGGGTGAAACAGGTTGGTGAAAGAGATTGGGATGTTAAGAAAAGACTTTGTTCTTCAATTGAGAAAGCGAGAAGAATTTTAGGTTATGAACCAAAGACAACTTTTGAAGAAGGTTTAAAAAAAATTCATAATTGGTTTGTGGAAAATAAACAAAATATAAATAAGAACGCTGAGTTCTAAGATGAAGATTCTTGTTGTTCAGGAGTCAGACTGGGTTGAGAAGGGACCCCACCAATCACATCATCTTTTTGAAAGATTATCTGCTAAAGGACATGAGATAAGAGTAATAGATTTTGAAATTTCCTGGAGAACACATGAAAAAGAATTATTTTCAAAAAGAAAGGTTTTTAAAAGTCAGCATAAAGCAATCAAGGATGGAAATATTACTGTGATAAGACCTTCTATTGTAAAACTACCTTTATTAGAATATATTTCATTAATCTATTCACACAGGAAAGAAATCAAAAAACAAATAAAGGAATTTCACCCAGACGTGATTGTTGGTTTTGGGATTCTGAATGCTAATATTGCGATTAAATTAGCTAAGAAAAATAAAATACCTTTTGTGTATTATATAATTGATTCCCTAAACACTTTAGTCCCTCAGAAATTCCTAAGGAAACTTGCAAAAATTATTGAATGCAGAAATATGGTTGATTCTGACAAGGTTCTTTCTATAAATGAAGGTTTGAGAGAATATACTGTGAGAATGGGAGCAGACCCGAAGAAGACCGATGTGATAAGGGCGGGAATTGATTTTAAGAGATATAATTCAAAAATTAAAGGAGATAAAATAAGAGAGGAATATGGAATCAAAGATGATGATTTGGTATTGTTTTTTATGGGTTGGCTTTATGATTTTTCCGGATTGAAAGAAGTTGCGTCCAGTCTATTCAGACACAAAAAAATAAAAATGTTGATTGTTGGAGAAGGAGATGCTTATGAAGATTTGAAAAAGATAAGCGAAGAATCCGGAAATCAGATAATCCTTACAGGAAAACAACCTTTTGAGAAAATTCCTGAATTTATTTCTGCTTCGGATGTTTGTTTGCTTCCAGCTTATAACAATGAAATTATGCGGGATATTGTTCCAATAAAGATGTATGAATATCTGGCAATGGAAAAACCGGTTATTTCAACCAAACTTCCGGGAATTATACTTGAATTTGGAAATGATAATGGAGTGGTATATGTTGATAAACCCGAAGATGTTGTTGATAAGGTTATAGAATTAAATAAGAAAAATCTGATTAAAGTTGAAGGAAAGAAAGCGAGGAAATTTGTTGAGAAAAATAATTGGGATAAGATTACTAAGGAATTTGAAGAATATTTAGATAAAATCCTGAATAAATAACTTAACTTTTACGGGTATAAATACTATTCATGTTGCTAATAATAGAGTTTCTAGGAGTAGTAAAACAATTTGGGGATTCTTTTAAGGATGTTTTTTTCCACCAACTGTAAGGATTCAAGCAATATATCACAGGTTTGATTACAACCGAAAACAAAACAGTTGCAGGAATGTCTTCAAACTTGTTAATAATTCAGACTAGAATTTGATGGATTGTTTCTTCATAGAATATAACTGAGACACAAAAGAACTATATGACAAAAGACTAAAATTATTCCAATCCAACCTCGACACACAATGGAACAAAAATGGAGTGGTCTCAATGGATAATACTCTTTTACATAAAACCCGGAAGAAAATATCTAGTGTGGTAAAATTCTTTGACCACACAGAAAGATATTGCGTGCACGCCCAGAATATTGTAACAAACAATTATGTTAATAAATATAAAGAATATCTAGTAAATCTAAAACAATATTTCAAATATAATTAGGGGTTGTCAACTGAGGTCGGTTGAAGGAACTAAGAGGCACTGGTCTCTTGTGAACTCGGCTTATTCTCTTCTGAAAATGAATATCTGCAAGAGCAAAGTAATAGAATGTTGGAATCTGATAGAAGTATCGGGACGCAATGCAGAGAACCGAATAAGGATATTCTTGAATCCCTTGTGTTGTGGGTGTATCGGAATGCGTCAAAGAATGTGGATGTAAATTAGATATTGTGGATGTTATTGAGGTGAGGGTTTAAATACTATAAAAATTAAGTTATAATGAAGAAAAAAACAAGAAATTTTATTGAGAGTTTGGAAGAAGTTATAAAATTTAGAGGTGATAAATTATGAAGGTGATTGTAACAGGAGGTTCGGGATTTATAGGAACCAATCTTATGTCATTTTTTATAGAGCGGGGTGTGGAGGTTTGTAATTTAGATATTGCTCCGCCACGAAATAAAGAACATAATCAATATTGGGAACAAGTAGATATAAGGGAATTAGAAGTCCTACAGGAGAAAATTAATAAATTTTCCCCAACACATATTTTTCATCTTGCTGCGCGCACTGGACTCGAGAATAAAAATATAAATATATATGCTGCTAATATTCAAGGGGTTGAAAATTTAATTCTTGCGTGTAAAGGATTGCCAAATTTACAAAGAATTATATTTACTTCAAGTATGCTTGTCTGTAAACCAGGTTATTTACCTAAGGGGGACGAAGATTATAAACCCAATAACCTATATGGAGAAAGTAAAGTTCAGGGGGAGAAAATCGTAAGACAAAAAACAAAAGGAGCTTCTTATTCTTGGGTGATTGTGCGTCCTATTGGGATTTGGGGTCCCTGGTTTGATACACCCTATAAAGAATTTTTTTTAGCTATCTTGAAAGGATTTTATGTTCATATAGGAAAACAAGGGGCCACTTTGAATCTAGGTTTTGTTGGAAATACTGTTAATCAGTTATATAGGCTGGCAACAGCACCTTCTAAAAAAGTTAATGGTAAAGTATTTTATTTAGGTGATACCCCACCATTAAATTTACGGAACTGGGCAAATCTCATTTCACAAACCGTCAGAACACGAAAGATATGGACCTTACCTGTTTGGGTATTAAAGATAGCGGGTAGAGTAGGAGATTTAACTAAAAAATTAGGTTGGAAAAATCCATTACTTACAAGTTTTCGATTAAGAAATATGTTGACTGATTTTATTTACACGATAGATCCAATTGTGGCTGAAAAACCAAAATATACTTTAAAAGAAGGAGTGCAGATAACAGTCGATTGGTTGCGCGAACCTGGAATGGAAAAATTAAAAATAATACATTAATTTTAATATGAAAATTTTACAAGTATTACCGTTTTTCACGCCAGCGCGCGGAGGTTCAGTTATAGCTCCGTATAATTTATCAAGAGAATTAGCTAAAAGAGGTCATAAGATTACTATAATCACAACAGATTTTGAATATAATAAAGAATATACCCAAACTTTAGAAGACCTAAAAATAAAAGTCTTTTTTTTTCATTGTATAGCCAACCTTAAATTATTTTTGATTACTCCAAGTATGAAAAAATGGTTGAAAAAAGAAATTAGGAATTTTGATGTTGTTCATATGCATAATTATCGTACTTTTCAAAACATAATTGTCTATCATTATATAAGGAAATATGAGATTCCTTATATTGTTCAAGCGCATGGATCTGTGTTACCTTTCTTTCAAAAACAGATACTAAAGAAACTTTTTGATTTATTTTTTGGATATAAAATATTAAAAAATGCATCCAAAATAATCGCGTTGACAAAAAATGAGGTAGAACAATACAAAAAAATAGGTGTGGATGAAGATAAAATTGAAATTATACCAAATGGCATTAATATCTCAGAATATAATAATTTGCCAAAAAGAGGGGAATTTAGGAAAAAATATAAAATAAAAAAGAATGAAAAAATAATTTTGTATTTAGGGAGAATACATAAGATTAAAGGTATAGATTTGCTTGTGAATGCATTTGCAGATATATCAAAACTGTTAAAAAATGTTAAACTTGTAATCGCAGGACCGGATGGAGGATTTTTATTAACTTTAAAAAAGCAAATAGAGGATTTGAATCTTACTGATAAAATTTTGTTTACAGGTCCGCTTTATGAAAAAAGTAAATTAGAAGCTTATGTTGATGCGGATGTCTATGTGTTGCCTTCAGTTTATGAAGTATTTGGAATTACTCTACTTGAGGCCTGTGCTTGTGGCACACCGATAATCACAACGAATAATGGTAGAGAATTTGATTGGATTGAAGATAAAGTTGGATATATTATTGAATATGATATAGGTAAATTACGGGATGTGATAATTAGGGTTTTGAGTGATGAAGGATTAAGGAGGAGATTTGGAGAAAGAGGTAAGAAGTTAGTAAGGGATATGTTTGGATGGGATAATGTGGCGAAGGAGATGGAAGAGGTTTATGAGGAAAGTATAATATAAAATAAGATATTTATATATAGGTTTTTGGAGTGATCCAATGAGAAAATTTAGAGTCCATATATTCAGATTAGTTTATAAATTTCTTTGTGGAAAAGGACTCGGTAACTTCTCTTTTGCGAGAATAGTTTATAAATTTTTATATTTTTATAGCTGGTGCCTAAATAGATAGTATCATTATATTTTTAGATAAAAAGCGGCTAAATTCAAATTGAGTTAGTGCTAGATAATAACCCCAATTCTATGACGGCTGATATCCTACTGCAGAAAGGTTTCTCTCAGAGAGCTTTGAAACAAGATTGTTTTGTGAACTCGTTCATCCTAGAATGTTACAGTTGACATTGGGGCTAATCTAGGCTACTTTGTTTTGCTTGCTGCTCATTTGGTGGGTGAGAGAGGTAGAGTATATGCCTTTGAACCAGAACCATTAAATTACGATATATTGCTTGAAAATATCAAGTAAATGGTTACAGAAATATAGTTTCTGCAAGAAAGGTAGTTAGTAATAGCATGTGTATGAGGTTATTCTCAAGTGAACACACAACCAGTCATTCTATTAGATCATTGATTCAGTCCAAGGAGAGTATTGGAGTACCTTCGATAAGTTTGGATGATTTTTTTGGAGGGTGTAAACAAAAGTCTATTGATATTATCAAGATGGATATTGAAGGTGGTGAGGTGTTGGCCCTTCAAAGGATGAATAGAATAATAAAAGCAATATGTGTTGCCTATGATGTTGCTTCTGTGATGGCATACATAAAGAAGTACAACAGACTATGTAAACTACTATGCCAACTACAATATTACTTTCTAATGACTGGAAAATCAGAACTACCTTGTATTCTGCTTAAGCTCTTTGTTAATCATGGTTGAGCTAGTTGGGTCGCGGCTAAGTATAGCATTTATTATGTTTGCCGGTGTTTTTATAAATTTTACCTTCCTTTTTTCATGTTACTAAACCACTTTCGTAAATTGATGAATGAAATTACAATCGGATTAACAAGATTAATTTTATTTGTCTTTAAATTTTAAAGACACTCTATATTTCATTTTCTGAAAGGCTATTCTCTAATTAACATCTCATTAACAAAGGATTTAAAGGAAATATATTTTCATATTATTATGAAAATAAATAAACAAGAACACAAAATTCTTTCTAATAAATCCATATTAAAATTATTATCTACAGAATTGCGTTCATTCCCTCTTAGTTATTATTTTACTGGTGAATATATAGATTGTAAAATAACATCTATTTATTTAGATAACATAGAAAAACAAAATACTGATTTTAAATCTTTATTTAAAAAATTTATTTTTTATTTTAAATATATCATTAAGAAAAAAAAGAACACTAAAAAA
>QMZS01000053.1 GCA_003663295.1 Candidatus Aenigmatarchaeota archaeon
GCATCACTCTTTCATTCACCTCTTATTTAACTAAAGAGTTTTCTGTAGTTACTTTTCACAGCATCAAGGACGCCTCTTGTTCAACTCAAGAGTCTATTCCTTTGCTCCTAACTTTTTTCGCGCGGCATAGGCGCCAACCCCTTTAAGTTGACTTAACCTTTTTTAGGCTTTGTAGAAACCCTCTGGCGTAAAATTTTTTTAGTTAATTGTGCTTTATTTCTTTTATTGTGGATAAAATTTTTTTAATTTTGAAAGTGGGGGTGGTTGGAGGTAGTAAACTATGTCAACCAACAACACCCCGCTAATCCGAGTTTGCAAACGGATTGTTGAGTTATGTAAGCGTTCTGGTATAAAAAAGTATTCTTCAAAGTTTCATAATAGGCTTTATGATAATTTCCAGTTTATGGTTTTGCTTTGTTTAAAGCAAAAGTCTGGTGTGGGTTATAAGGCTTTTATTGAGGAGGAATTGATTGAGTGGCCTCATGTTGTTGAGTTTCTAAAATTGAAGACTGTTCCTCATCCTGATGCTTTAAATAAATTTGCTAATCGGATTAAGCAAAGTGTTTTAGAGCTTGTTTTACTTCAAACAACTGCTAGAACAGGAATAAAAAAGCTTTTTCTTGGTCAAGATGGCACAGGCTTTAAGTCAAAAAAGATTAGCCATTACTATATTTTTAGGGTTGAGTATTTTCAAAGAAAGAACAAGAGAAGGAAAAAAGGCAGGCCAAGAAAAAAGCGGCGGAAGAAAAAATATTTGTATGTTCAGATAATGGTGGAGTTAAGAACTCAGATGCCATTAGGGGTTCTTATCAGTAGAAAGCCTGCTGATGATTATAACAAGTTTAAGCCTGTGGCTAAGAAAGTTATGAAACTTGGTAAAGCGGTTAAGATTGTTGTGCTTGACAAAGGTTATGATGATGAGAAAGTTCATGAGTTCATAAGAGAAGTTATGGAAGCTTTGTCTATCATCCCAGCAAGGAATAAGGATGTTCCAGTGTACAAAACTAAAGGAGAGTACAGGAAATTGATGAAAAAAGGATACAGCAAGAAAAAATACTATCAACGCAATAAGAATGAAACAGTCAATTCAGTTGTGAAGAGAAAATGGGGTGATGGAACCCTGGCTATGAACTGGAGAAACCAAAACAAAGAAATCATTTTCCGACTAATCTTTTACGCAGCACGTAGGTTTACCTCTCTTGTTTTTTTATTTTTCTTGAGAAAAAAAATTCTTCCTCTGAGAAAAGAAGAATCCAAGATATTTTCAGAAGAAGGGTTTCTGCAGAGCCAGATTGATGAAAAGCTTATATAAATCTAAAGCAAGCATATCAGAGATTGCTAACTTAATTTTTTTTGGCACCAAAACTATCATTATTAATCCAGCAACCAATAAGATAAAAGCAAGTATATATTGTTTCAATGCAAAAAATAATACAAACAAAAGATATCCTGAAATAGGAAAAACCACCTTTAGTATATCTCTCAATTGGTTTTTCTTAATTATTTTTTCTGTATCTTCTGGCCATTCTGTGTTCCCTAATCTCATAATGTTAGAATAATTCAGATATATAAAAAAGTATTGAAATTGTCGTCCGTAAAAAAGCCCAAAATTGAGCATAACATCGGGCTTAAAGGAAGTTTTTTGGTGAGGCATCCCACACCAAAAAATTTGGGAGAATGAGGAGTGAGCTTGGCGAACGACGAATGAACCCTTTAAGCCCTGTTAAGTTCTTTTCCCATACGTAGTGTGGGAAAATTGCGTCCGCAAAGTAAAATTTGAGTTCCAAATAAAATATCGACCGAAGGGAGTCTAAATGTCCGAAGGACTAGGGGGTTCCGTTCCATCAAAAGAGATTTAGCGATATATCAAGAACAAGAATAAAAGAGTGAGAAAACTTTTTATAAATCAAAATCTTCAATAAAACCAAGAATCCATTTATATTTCTCTATATATTTGAATCCTTTATCTGTAAGAGTTATGTATTTCCTTCCTTTTGTATCTTCCAATTCTTTTACAAATTTTTTATCAACTAATTTATTAAAATAACTTGTAAAACTTGAAGAAGAAAGGTTTGATTTTCTAAGTAAAGGTGTAGGTTTAATAGAGTTGTTATTATCGGAGATTAACTTAAGGATGTCATAAATTACTTCTAACCTGTCTCTTTTTCTGTTTATTTCACCCATTTTACAACCCGATATGTTAAGTATGCAAAAACACCAATAGATAGTACCTGAAGAACAATTTTCCATTCAAAAGGAATTAATCTTCTTGAATGAATCACAACAAGATTAAGTATCCAAAATAAAGATAATAAAAAATACAAATATTTTGTATGGCTTTTTTTCTTTCTATAATTTATAAAAAGAACAAACCCTAATATTGGCAATTGTACCAGTGCAACTAAAAGTGGTGAACGGGTTAAATGAGAGATTAAAACAATAATTAATGCAATAACATTAGAAAACAAAAGGAAGTGTTTGTAATTAAGCCGTTTCCAAAATGTACTATAAACCAAAAATGCCAAAGCAATAGTGCTAAAATAACTCACTAAGGCAAATGATGCAGGAAATAAAATCTTTCTTGGGACAAAAATATCAAAGGAAATGATACTAAATTGAATTATGTAAAAAATAAATCTTGAAGCATATGCCAATCCAAAAAATAAGAATGCTATTCTAAAATATTGAATGCCTTTATATTTAGTTAGAGCATACATCTCTTTAGTTTTCAGATATACAAATATGCAAAGAAAAACAACTATTGCTGAATAAACGAATTCAATTCCTAAAAATGCTGGATTAAAATGTGGTGGCATACTCATATTAAATATTAGAATCTATTTAAATATTTATAAAACAAGTGGACTGTTAGTCCACTAAATGTATTTAAAATGTGCACTTGCAGTCCACCTTATT
This sequence comes from Candidatus Aenigmatarchaeota archaeon, assembly GCA_003663295.1. GTDB lineage: Archaea > Aenigmatarchaeota > Aenigmatarchaeia > QMZS01 > QMZS01 > QMZS01. Next base: position 2,917 of record QMZS01000053.1, read on the forward strand.
TATAAAGAAAATTCTATCTAAAGCAATATATGAAATTAACAAACTTGACAATTATTGGATTTTTATTAGTTGCAGTAGTACTAACAGGATGTTCTTTAAATCAAGAAACTAATAAAAAAATAAAACCTGGTTTTACTGAAGAGCAAAGAGATGAAATGATGCAAGAAAGATTAGAACTCTCCAAACAATCTTGTGAAAAAAAACAAGAAGGAGACCCCTGTATTATCCAGGGTAGAATGGGAGAAATTAAATCAACCTGCATTTATCAGGATGATATTTTACTCTGTCAGATGAACAGACCTACAAGAAAATGAAACAAAACTCAACTTTACTAAAACTTGAAAAAGTATCAAAAATTTATCAAATGGGTGAGGTAGAAGTACCTGCATTAAAAGAAGTGAGTGTTGAAATACAGAAAGGTGATTTTGTAGCAATTATCGGAGCATCAGGTAGTGGAAAATCAACAATGATGAACTTAATCGGTTGTCTTGATCTTCCTTCAAAAGGCAAAATCTTTCTAAAAAATCAAGACATTACACAATTAAGCGAATCAAATCTTGCAAGCCTGAGAGGGAAGACTATTGGTTTCATATTTCAACAATATAATTTAATTCCATCTATAAGTGCATTTGAAAATGTTCTTTTACCAATGGAATTTCAGGAGCTTAATGAGCATGAGGCAAATACTAGAGCTAAAAAAATTCTTGAAATTGTAGGATTAGGTGATAAAGGACATCATCTACCCACCCAATTATCAGGAGGTCAACAACAAAGAGTTTCTATTGCCAGAAGCCTTGCAACTAATCCTGAAATAATTCTTGCAGATGAACCAACAGGAGCTTTAGATAGTATTACAGGAAAACAGATTATGATTATGCTTTCAAAATTATGGAAAAAAGAAGGGAAAACTATAATTATGGTTACACATGATCTTAATTTGGCAAAATATGCAAGAACCATAATTGAATTAAAAGATGGTCAAATCATATCCATACGTCAAAACCAAGAGGTAAAATTAAAATGAAAAAAAGTATTTTGATAATAGTTACAATTATATCAATAATGATGTTCTCAACGTTAGTTTCAGCAGATTTAGAAAATTCTGCTTCAATATCGGTAAGTCTTGTGAATCAGGACCCTGATCCTGCAGTTGCAGGAGATATTGTTGAGGTTAGAGTTGGTATTACAAATATTGGTGGTAAACCTGCAAATAATATTATGGTAGAGCTCGATCCTGCGTATCCTTTTGAGTTGTTGCCTGGTCACGAAGCTGTTCAGAAAGTTGGAACAATTAATGGGTATCAAGGCATTTATAGTGATGATACAAAAATAATAAAGTACAAAATCAGAGTTGATAAAGATGCAACTGCTGGAGAATATGAGCTTAAGGTTAAAACATATGAAGAAGGGTCATCATCAATGATAACAAGAAGTTTATCTTTAGATATTGAAAATAAAGAAAGTGCTGAAGTCATTTATATTGATCAAGTCGAATTAATTCCTGGAAAAATCACACCTTTGAAATTTACTATTAATAATGTTGGTGCAACCCCTTTAAAAGATTTGACATTTAGTTGGGAGAATGAAGATGACATAATCTTACCAGTTGGTTCAGATAATACTAAATATATTAAATATATTGACATTGGCGATAGTGCTGAATTAACTTTTAATGTTATTGCAAGTGCCACTGCAGATCCTAATCTCTATAAAATTGATTTATCATTAAAATATGATGATTCAATCACTAATGAAGAAACTGAAATAAACACAAAAGCAGGCGTATATGTTGGTGGAGCTACTGATTTTGATGCTGCATTTTCGGGAGTTTCAAGCGGAGAATATTCTTTTGCTATTTCAAACATAGGAAGTGTTTCTGCAAGTTCAGTAACTGTAAAAGTTCCTGACCAACAAGGTTGGAGAGTATCTGGCAGCGATTCGGTAATTATTGGAAATCTCAATGAGGGAGATTATACGATTGTGAGTTTTAAATTACAAAAAACTGGAACTGGAATGAATTCTGTAAACACTAATCAAAAACTGACAAGAGATACTAGCACTCGGCAAAAAGAAATACCAACTCAGATGGTTGAAGATGCGCCCATTAAACTTGAAATAGTTTATACAGATTCCAGAGGTAATAGAAATACAATTGAAAAAGAAGTAAACATCGACTCATCTAACATTATTGGTGCTATATCTGGTGCAATGGGAGAGCGTATGGGTAGAATGAAAACTCAACAAAATCCTTTAAATCAAATATTGGAAAAAGGAAAATGGATACTACTTGCTGTTGTACTTCTTACTGCATTTATAATCGTTAAAAAAAAATATAATAAAAGCAGATTAGAAGACCAAAAGTATTCTTACTCTAAAGCCATTAAGGACCTATTGAAATTCAATAAAAAGAGTAAGCGAAAATGAAGTTACGCAAGTCATTTAAGTATGCTCTAAATATGGTCTTTCATGCTCAAGTTAGAAGTTGGCTAACTATTCTTGGAATAGTTATAGGTGTTGCTGCAGTAATCTCCATAATTTCTATGGGGGAAGCATTGCAACAAGATATGACTTCTCAACTAGGGGATTTAGGGGGGGATATCCTGACTTTAACTGCCGGAGCATCAAAAGCTCAAGGATTTGGTCCTGGAAGAGAAAGATTTGGCGGTGGAGGAAGTGCAACTGCCAGTGAAGAAGAAGTTGTCATAGATAAAACCGATCTTCAGGTTTTGAAAGGAATAAGTGATATTAAATTATTAGATACACAAATAAAAGGATCAGCTGATATTTATTATGTCGCAGAAAAAGGTTCAGTTTCTATTTATGGAGTAGATCCAACAACGTGGGCTCAAATTACAATATCAGAAATTGCAGAAGGAAGAATGTTAGGACCTTCAGATTCTAATGTTGTTGTTGTCGGTGGAAAGATAGCTAATGGTTTCTTTGATAAAAATCTTGGAGTCAATCAATTAGTAACAATTGAGGATAAATTATTTCGAATAATCGGGATTTTAGATGACTCAAGCACTTCTATTTATATGCCAATAAATACAGCATATGAAATTCTTGAAGATAAAGAAAAAGGCGTATATGATTCTATTGTAATTCAAATAAAGGATGAGGATCAATTAGATTTAGCTATAGAAAATATAGAGAATAAATTACTTATAAGCAGACATGTAACAGCAGATAAAAAAGATTTTACAATTAAATCAAATGCTCAATCTAATGAAGCGAGAGCTGAGATGATGAGGTCAATGACAATATTTTTAACAGCAATAGCAGCAGTAGCTTTACTCGTAGGGGGGGTTGGAATTGCCAATACAATGTTCACATCTGTTCTTGAGAAAACTAAAGAAATTGGAATTATGAAAGCAATAGGTGCAAGAAATAATGATATAATGATTATTTTCTTGTTAAATGCTGCTTTGATTGGATTAATTGGTGGATTGTTAGGTGTTGTGTTTGGCTATTTACTTTCTGGAACACTTCCTGTATTAATGGGAGAAGCAGGAGGAATAATGAGTAAAATGAGTTCTACTGGAACTGTCATAAGTTTAAATAGTGTGATTCTTTCCTTAGGA
>QMZS01000054.1 GCA_003663295.1 Candidatus Aenigmatarchaeota archaeon
ACAAAACTGAAAGATACTGAAAGTGGGTACAAAGCTTTCTCAGCAAAGGCAGTTAAAAAAATGGATTTGAAAGCAACTTGTTACCACATTGAAAGCGAAATTATTTATGAGGTTGGAAAAAATAAATTAAAATGCACCACAATCAATATAGAGTCGCCTGTTTATAGAAAGGGGGTGACGGTATGGGGAGGGATAAAAAATTTTGTTCACCTGTTGAAAAAAAAGAAAGGGGATTTGTAAATATTTTATTGTATTGAATTTTCCATTAGTTTAATCAAAGGTAAAAATGATTTAATAATTTTACTGAGAAATTTTTTAGTCCAGTCAGGATTTATTTCAGTAATTTTCCCTGTTATTTCATTTGTTGTTGCATTGGACAATTGATTAATAGGTTTATCTGCAAAGGTGTTCTCTAAATCATCAACTATTTCTTTTTCCCCCCATGAATAAGTTTCATTAAAAATTACATCGCTATTTTTGATAGCAAAGATATAATATTTTCCAAAGTCTTTGAAGACCCTGTATTTCCTGCCGGTGATTGTATAGGACTCAGGACCGACTATTATCAACTTGCATCCTTCGCAATCAGATAAATTAATTCTTAATTTTTCATCATCCCAGATTTTTAGCTCAGGCAGTTTTTCCATATTATTTTCCAGATTAATTTCTTGCAGGTCTTCAATAATCTCAGAGGTCACTAAAATTGTTTCTGTCAGGTCCTTGGTTTTACCATCAATTTTAGTTCTAATTCTGAAAGAATATTCTCCCGGTGCTGCGTCTTTTTTGATTTTGTTTTTTAAATAAATTATTTTTTCTTCCTGTTTTTTCAGAGAGATGCTTTCTTTGTTTGAACTCCATCCCCCAGTAATACACTTCTTTCTGTCATAAGCGTAAGAATAAATTTCAAATAATAATTTATCATTTCCATTATTTTTCAATTTTACCTTTGTTGTGAACTCCTGATTTCTGGCCAGAATATCCGTCAGCTCCAGAATATCTATTTTTAAATTAGATGTTTTTTTTGCGGATTCTTTTTCTTTTGAAGAAGTGCATTTTTTGCATGCCGGACAGGGTTCGCATTCTCCACCCCCAATCACAACAATCATCTTTTCAGCCAGATTATCTTCCTGAGCTATATCCTTGCAGTAGGTATTCGTTATTTCAGCTTTTATGATATGGGCTGCGGTTCCGCAGTTAAGTTTTGGAGTGTAGTCTCTCGAGGAATTTTTATTTGTTTTTATACTTGCAGTAGTATAAGGATTCTTTATAAAGTTCCCAAAATAATCTTCTATCCAATAAGTTATTTTTATTTGATTATCCGGATAATTTCCAGAAGAATCATTTACAAAAATATAATATTTTGATTTTTCATTTACAGACCAGATTAATGGAGCTGAAATTTTGATGGTTAGGTTGCAGGGAATTGTTTTTGAATCAACGACGGTTATATTTTTACAAATTAAGGTGCTGTTAAAGGTGGTGGTTGCATTTATTATTCTCCCGCAAAGCGTGAAGTTTCCGGTTTGGTTAGGAGTCCATTCTCCGGTATCCGCAGTTTTGGAGCATCCAACTTCAACGGTAAAAATATTTTCTTTTATTAATCCTCCTGTTGAGTTTGAGATGTTGTATTGGACGGTCATATTATCTTTTCTTTCACAATTATCTCCAATTTCTTTTTTATTTTCTATTTCAATTTTGAACAATGAAGGATATTCCAGATACAAAAGAATTTCAGTTTCAAGGCAAATACCTAAAATTGTATTTTTCTGAATTCCAGGTAAAACAGAAATCGTGTTATTCATGGTTTGTCCATCTAAAGAAGCAAATATTGTATAATTTCCTGAATGGATTGGCGTCCATTCAAATTGAATTTCAGAAATATTTATTCCTGAGATATTTACTGTTTTTGAATTATTATAAATGTTGTTTATAGATATATTAACAGAAATATCTGTGGCATTTTCCATTCCATGATTTAATATTTTAACAAAAATTATGGTTGTTTTATTAGCATAAATTTTTTCTTCTGTTAAGATTTCTAAAAGTTCTAATGTTATATCTTCATAAAAATTAGGTTTTCCAGGACTTGGCGGAAGGGCAATCCAGTTCATTGGATTATTAGAAAGATTTTGGGTTGAGTTGATTCTTTGGAGTGAGTTTCTGTCTCCGTCAGCGCCCCAGGTATTATTATAAGTTACCGAATCTATTGTATTACTAAAACAATCTGTTAGATTTATTATTTCTCCAGAATTTTTTAAAGAAAAACTAACTTCGGCGATTGGACAAGAAATATTCCAGTATTGGGAAAAATTTTCTGGTTTTTTTGCGAGTATAAAATAATTTTTTGGTTCAATTATTGCTGTCGTGATTATTGTAAATTCGCGTTTTGAGGATTCATATATATTCCATCCGGTCAGATTTACAGCATTGTTGGTTGGATTATAGATCTCTATCCATTCACAGTAAGAATCTGAACATCGTGAAGGATTGTACATAATTTCATTAATCACAACCTGCCCAAAACAAGGAAATAACAAAAATTGAAATAAAATTAATAAACCAATTATTTTCATAAAATAACAAGGGAATATGTTTTTATTACCTTCAGATAAATTTATGACCTTTGAATTTATTAAAATATTTTTTAGCTGCAATAGTCCATAACTGCGGGTCGCAACCTCCTTTCTCAATTCCAGGATTCCCTAAAATAAATATTTCAGGGTCAGTATCCAATTTAGACGCAACTCTTGAACTTATTTCTTCCACGCGTCTCAGGCTTTTTGCAAGACTCATAAATCCACACCTTTCCGCCCAAAGCCTGTGTTTCATTGCTCCGCTATTGATTATTGCCTGTTCAAAAGGCCAAACGGTTTTTGTGTGATATTCAGATTTTGTTTTTCTTAATAATTCAGGTTCAAGGGTCCGGTATCCCAGTACAGTTTCGATTTTTTTTGAGGATTCAATAATTTCTTCCAGTTGTTTGTTTTTTAGGTCTCCGGGTTCAAGATAAAATAACATGTGCAGGAAATCTGAGCTTACTGCTTCGATAGGACCTTTTTTGTCAATAGCAATATAAAAATTGTCAGATTCTCGATTGAATAATTTTTCCACCCCTTTCTTCATTTTCTCCGCAACCCTGAAATATTTTGAGTTTAATATTTTTGCGGCGCATCTCATTCCGCACATATTCTGAACATGCGCCAATAGATAACATATAGGGTAGGAAGGTTCTCCGTTCTTCCTGTCAATTATTTCAGAATCTTTCCAATAAGTTGTTTTTGTTGCAAATTTTTTTCCATCGCAGAATTTTGGGTCTTCCATAAACAGGTTGTCTTGGTTTAGGTGAGAAAGAATATATTTAATTGCGTTCTCCATGCTTTTTTGCTGGCAGTCTGCCAGACTTTTGTCGCCTGTTAAATCAATGTAAAATTTATGCCCTACCAGGAACAGGGCAGTTGTGTCGCAGGCACTGAATTTAGTTGAGACTCTATTTAAATCTACTGCCGGATATTCGTGAATTATTTTACCAGGCTCTTCTCCGTTTTTTGGGTTTTTGTTTGCTCCTTGTTCATAAGTGCAGAAATTAAGCTGGTTTTCCAGCATCTTAGAATTTCTGGAAAGAATTGAGGATATGATGCTGTCTCTTGTAAAATTTCTTGGGAAATCCGGGAGACCTGCATTATAGAGAGTGAATCCGCGATACTCTGTTTTGAGCCTCTCCATAATTTACTTTAATTTAGATTATATGAATTGTTGGGAGAATATTTTATAAACTTTAATAATTATGACGGATTCTACTGAAATTGAGAAAACAATACAAGTTTATGAAGAACTTGCGGAAGATTATTGCAAAGCTCACAGCGATATAGCTGAGATAAAAAATATTGCGGATAATTTTCTTAAGAAATTAAAAGGCAAAAAGGTTTTGGATATTGGTTGCGGACCTGGAAGGGATGCAAAATATTTTTCTGAGAATGGACTTGAGGTCACAGGAATTGATTTAACTTCCAGTTTTGTGGAAATAGCTTCTCAAAACGCTCCAAAGGCAAAGTTTATTAAAATGGATATGAGAAAACTGGAGTTTCCTGAAAATACTTTTGATGGTATTTGGGCATGCGCTTCGTTTTTGCATATTCCAAAAAAAGACGCAAAAAATACTTTGTTGGAATTTAGAAGAGTGTTAAAACCAAAGGGACTTCTTTATCTTTCTGTAAAACAGGGAACTGAAGAAAAATTTGTGAAAAAAGAGGAGTACAAAGGAAGATTTAAGTTTTTTGCTTTTTATACTGAAGATGAATTCAAAGATTTGATTAAATCCCGCAATTTTAAAATTCTTGAAAAGGTGATTGATGAGAAAAGAGACCTTTGGGTGAATATCTTTGCGATAAAGGAATAATTATATTTAAACAAATTTTTCTTTATAAGGATATATGAAGCTTGAAATTGAATTAATACCCTCAACAGCGTGGTATTCAAATCTTAGAAATAAAATCCTAAAAAAAGAATGGGATGCGATTAGAAAGCAGAGCTATGCTGATGCAGATTATAAATGCGCTATTTGTGGTGCGGAAGGAAGGCTAAATTGTCATGAGCTTTGGGAATATGATGATCAAAAACACATTCAAAAATTAAAAGGATTTATAGCTTTATGTGGTGATTGTCATATGATTAAACACTTAGGATTTGCTGAAATTCGATGTTCAAAAGGACTTCTTGATATGGATAAACTAATCAAACATTTTATGAAAGTCAATAATGTTGATAAAAATACTTTTGATAAATGTCATGAATATGCATTTAAAATTTGGGGAAAAAGGTCACAAAAAGAGTGGATAACGGACTTAGCACAATGGTCAAATTTTATAAATAATTCTAAATCCTGAAATTGTTTATTTTAGATTTTAGGCATCTATTTTAATTTATAGTTCTTATAATGAACCGAAAATTATTAATTTTACTAATCCTTGTTTTAGCAATAATCCCTGTTAATGCGGCTGAAGTGGCTACTTTTGTAAACCCGGATTGTAGTTATAAAGCTCTTGAGAATTTTCTTTCAGATTTTTCTACATTATATATCGCGGTTTATGAATTTACAAATCCCTGCATTGCGGAATTGCTTGAGAAAAAAGACAATTCTGAAATTATCCTTTTGGTTGAAAATAACCCTGTGAGCGGGATGAAGTTATCTGAGAAGAAAATTTTGTGTGAACTGGAAGAAAATAATATTCGCGTTGTTTTCTATGATGGCGATGGATTTCATCACGCAAAATATGCAATCAAGGATAATTCTTCAGTTTTGATTGCTTCTGAGAATTTTGGTTACACTGGTTTTTCCAAAAACCCTTCTTTCGGAAACCGCGGGTGGGGTGTGATTGTTGAAGATGATAGGCTTGTAAATGATTTTCTAAAAACTTTTTTTGATGACCTGGAAATTTCTGAAGAGTTTATGTGCGAACTTGAAACCTATGAAACTGCCTGCAATCCTGAGATTGGGTATTATAGCCCGGGAATTGAACCCGAAGACTTCAGCAATCAGGAGGTTTATTCAATATTTGCCCCTGACGCAATTGATGATATTCTTGAATTAATAGATTCAGCAGAGGAATCAATTTATATCCAGCAGATGTATATTTACAAGTATTGGGGTTCAAGAAAAGAGGGTTCTGTTGAAGAAACGCCGAGCCTTTTTCTTGAGAGAGTAATAAACAAGTCAAGAGAAGGAGTTGATGTTAAAATTTTGCTTGATAGTTATTGGTATAATATTGATAAAAAAAATCCGGTTAGCAATTACCATACTGTGAGGTATGTAAACCAGATAGCGGAAGAAGAAAACCTGAATCTTGAAGCAAGGTTGATTAATCTCGGTAAAACAGGTCTTGAGAAAATTCATAACAAGGGCGTGATTATTGATAATACCATGGTTTTAGTCTCAAGCATAAACTGGAATGAACATTCTCCAAAAAAGAATAGGGAAGCTGGTGTTGTTGTAAGTGGAACTTCCGCAGAATATTACGCAAAAGTATTCTTCTGCGATTGGGATGGAGAAAATCCCTGCAATAAAAATGTTCCTGGAGAATCAAAGGTAATTGATAATAACCAAAATCCTATGATGGAATTTTTTATAAGTTTTATTTCATTAATCTTGTCTTTGTTTGGATAGGTATTTTATCTTAGATTTAAATAATTGCTGGTTAATTAATATTTCCTAAAAGAGTTAATTATGGATAATGTTGAATTAAAGGATCTTATTATTTCATGGTTTGCTTTGAGTCTGGCATTTATGATTGCGGTGAGACTAGTTTCTTTAGAATATTTCTTAATGTTCTTGTTTATAATAGGGGCTAGTTTTATATCTCATGAAATAGCTCATAGGCAGGT
>QMZS01000055.1 GCA_003663295.1 Candidatus Aenigmatarchaeota archaeon
TACTGAAAATTTTTATTATTTTAATTTAAGTTTAAACTGGACAAATCCGGATAATTCAATAAGCATTGCAGAAAAGATAATCAATGTTACAGTCCATCCTGAATGGGGTTTATTCCCGGAAAAATTAAATAAATCTGTTGGATACAATTCTTCATGGGAATTTGGCAGAATAACCTTAACTGTAAGCGGAGATAGGGATTTAAATTTTACAAACAATTGCGCTGGCACCATATGCTCTCATATTTCTTACCCTGAAAATGTTTCTGTATTTGGAAATAACGAGGTTTCTTTTGCGGTTAATTATTCTTTGTCAGGCGATTCCGGGAATTATTCAGGAAATTTAACAGTAATACCAACAACCAATTCAACCATCCCTGAGAATATCTCTATTTCTTTATATTTACAAACAACATCTTTGGAACTTTTTGCGTTAAATTACACAAATGAAACAAATTCTTCCGAACCAATAAACTTATTATTGAATCTGACTTATAATAATATTCCGGTTAATATTTCAGAGTTTGAAGTAAAAATTAACGGAGAAACTTGCTCCAATTTAACAAGTAATTATTTAAATGCCACAAACCTTTGGGATATAAATTGCATTTCACCCAACCTGTCTGATGGATATTATTATACTCTTGAGGTAAAAGCAAATATTACAATAGACAATACTCCAATGGAGGTTGGAAAAGAAATCACAGACGGAATTTATTATTATGATGTCTCTCCTCCGATAATATTGAATACAATTTCTTTGAATACCGAAATCGATGAGTTAACTTTATTTACAAATGTTACAATCAAAACAAATGTTACTGATCTTATAGGTGTTGGAAATGTTACAATAATTATAAATTCTTCAGTCTATGTTTTATCAAACCTTACTGAGAATGTTACAAATACAACTTGGATGGTGGAGATACCAAATATGTCAAAAGGAGATTATGATTATAGTTTAATTGCAGAAGATTTATATGGATACAGTAACATAATCAGTGGATGGTTTGAGGTTTATGAAGAAGGCATTTTTTTAACAGGAAATTCAACTGACTCCGAAGATGTTGATTACGCAACTATTTTTGATTTTTATAGAAACTCTAAAAATTTCTCAAGTTCCTATAAACTAAACTGTAATTTTACTGCTGAAGGTTTTTATTCAGAAGAAATTCATGACCGGATTTATGACTTGAAGTTTATTGCTTTGGATAATACTATGAGGTTAAAAGATGTTGCAATAAGTGAAAATATTACAAATCCTGTAAAATTTGATGAGTGGGGAAATTTGACAACAACCATTCTCAGTTATCCTGGCAGTGATGGAATAATTCACTTTGAAAGGATACTGGGAATTTTCAGCAATTTAAATTTCTCTGGCGACGGCGATATGTTGTTGTTTGTTGAGAGCAATGAGGCTTTTGATTATTCGGTCCATAAATGTTCTGAGTGGGATTTCCAGAACCGGATTTGTTTAGGAGGGTGGGTGAGAATAGCAGATACTTCTAAAACAACCGACACCATATTCTTTAATATTTCAGGTTTTTCAGCTTATGGATTGGGAAAAATCGTTTGCGAGGAAGGTTATAAGGACTGCGGTGGAACCTGTTATAGAAATGAGGTCTGTGTTTATTGTTGCAGCGGTGTTTGTTCTTCTTCAGCGTGCACAACAGGAAGCACTGGGGGAACTGGAGGAAGCGGAACCAGCAGCGGGGATGACAGTTCTTCAGATACTGAAGAAACGTCTGTATGCGGGAATGGGCTGTGTGAACCTGGAGAATACTGGGAAAATTGCCCTGAAGACTGCAGTCCGCAAATACCTTCAAGTTCAATCACTTCAAATATAATTGATGCAAGATTGCATCCCGGGGAAAGCAAAACTTATTCTATATGGGTTACAAATAACCTAGATTCCCGACAAAATGCTATTTTATCTGTTAGTGGGAGTGTATGGGAGTTTATACAACTTGAACCGGATAGGGTTACTATAGACCAGATGTCAACAAAGACAGTAAAACTCAAGTTTGCAACACAGGTTACTACGCAACCCGGGATTTATACAGGAGATATAATGATAATGGTTGGAAACAAGAGTCACATACTTCCCGTAACTCTGACTGTTGTCCCTGAAGCCTACGCTTTGATGGATGTGAAGGTTGAAGCGCTTACAAAACAAGTCACTGAAGATGGAGTATTGAGATATCACGTGTCTCTTTATAGTCTGGGGATTAAAAAAAGAGTTGATGTTACTTTGCAATACCAGATTAAAGAAATAGATACTGACAGGCTGATTTCGCAAGATGAGGAAACTCTGGCTATTGAAACAAGTTTATCTTTTATAAGAAATTATGATTTTGATAATGTTTCAATTGTTCCTGGAAAATATTTTATTTCAGTTGTTGCAAATTATGAAAATAAAACAGCAACGAGCGCTGATTTGTTTGAGGTGATAACACCTCCATGGTGGGCTGTTTACATTCCAGGGATAATTTTGGCAGCAATAATTGTAATTTCTTTAGTTTTAATAATGAGGTATTACAAAAAAAGACTTCTTGGAAAATTGAGGTATTTAACTCCAGTGGATTACAAGAGTTTGCCACCATCTGGGTTTAAATTGGGAAAAATTGCTGAGACTGACAAAGACGCTTATATAATGAGCGATGATTTAATGACCCATATTATTAGCGCAGGGGCAACAGGTGCCGGGAAAACGGTTTCTTCAATGGTTATAGCGGAGGAATGCCTGAAAGAAAAGATACCTGTTATTGTTTTTGACCCTACAGCCCAGTGGACTGGTTTTGTAAAACCAAATAGAGATATTAAGATGCTTGCGAAATACAATGAATTTGGATTAAAGGAAGAAGATGCGAGGAGTTTCCCTGGGATGATTTATGAGGTTGTTGACCCAAAGGCCAAGATTGATTTGAGAAGATATATGAACCCCGGCGAAATAACAATATTTACGCTTAACAGATTGAAAGCGGGGGAGTATGACCTTGCTGTTCAGAATATGGTGAATACAATTTTTGAGCAAGGCTGGGAAGAAAGCAGTTCTCTGAAAACGCTTATTGTTTTTGATGAAGTTCACAGGTTGCTTGAGAGATATGGAGGTAAAGGCGGGTATGTTATGCTTGAAAAAGCAGCAAGGGAATTTCGGAAATGGGGTCTTGGTGTGCTGATGATTTCACAGGTATTGAGTGATTTTAAAGAAGCTTTAAAAGGAAATGTTCTCACAGAAATACAATTAAATACAAAGGCTCTTAATGATTTGAAAAGATCCAGAGAAAAATATGGGATGAAATATTCAGAGAGGATTACAAAAGAGGAGGTTGGTGTTGGAATGATTCAGAACCCAAAGTACAACCAAGGAAAGCCTTACTGGATTGCATTTAGACCCTTATTGCATTCTCCGCATAAAATACCGGATAAGGAATTGTTGTTGTACCGCGTTTATAACCTCCAATTAGATTTATTTGAGAAAAAAATCCTTAGTAGAAAAGAGGCTGGAGAAGATATTTTTGACTTTGAACTTGAGTTAAAACTTGCAAAAGAAAAACTAAAAGGCGGTAAATTTAGGATGGCGGAGATATATATAAATTCTTTAAAATCAAAATTGGGATTATAATAATCAATCCGAGGAATATTATGGGTTATGGAAATGAAATTGACTTAACGAAGGTTAGTCTAAAATTAGATATTATTTCAGAAAGAATATCAATAATTGAAGATTTTAAAAATCAAGCCTTAAATTCACTTGAAAAATTGACGAAAAATATTTATGACCTTGTTCAGAATAAGGAAACCTACAGCAATCTTGTCAAGGATATAGAAAAGTTGCAGGGAAAGCTTGAGGTTGTGACTGAACTGAAAAACCAGTTATCTGAGACAACAAGAACCTTTTCAGAGGAAATAGGCGAATTAAGAACTATGATTCTGGATAGGGAGAAAGGTTTTTCAAAAATGGAATTTGGATTTGAGAAAATTAATGAAATTGTAAAAGATATAGAGCCTCAGGCAATAACAAGAAACCTCGAAAAAAAAGAACAGAGGATTTTGGGGGTTGAAATAAAAATTGAGAAATTGGAGACTTTTTCAAAAGAAATAATAAAACAGACCCTGATGGTGAGAGAAGTAATGGATAAAGTTAAAAGTTTTGAAAATCTGGTTGGGGTGGCTGATAAAGTTAAGAAATATCTGAAACAATCGGAAGAAACCAAAAATTACACAGATAGGATTGCGGGCAAGATTGAAACCATGTTTGAGGACGTAAATACAAAAGTTTTGGATATGGACGAGAAAGCAACAGAACTTGAGAAAATGGATTCTTTGTTAAAGGAGATGGTTCCTACAGTGGATAAACTGCAGATTTCTGTTGCGGGGAAAGCGGATTTGAAAGATATAAAATCATTAAATGAAATGGGTGTTTCAAACAAGGTGCAGGAAAAAATTAAGGATTTGGAAACGCAGTGGGCGGATATTAATGAAAAATTTATTAAATTGGATGAATATCCAAAACAGATAAATGAATTAAAGGATAAGATAAATGTTTTGTATCCGGAAGAATTAAAACAAAAAGAGGACTTTAAACTAAAACTAAAATCCCTTGAAGAAGAAATTGAGGAGATTCAAAAATTGTATGACGCTAAACAGATGGATGATAATACCTATAAGGAAACAATAGACCGGAGAAAAAAAGATATTGAACAGATAAACAAAGAATTGAGCAAACCAATTCCAGTTATGAAAAAGGGATTGTCTGAAGAGGATATTGGTAAGATTGAGGAACAAATGAAAGAAATGGACAAAACAAGAAAATTTTTAGATGATTACAAAGGAATTATTAAAATAGTAAGACCAAGAACTTTAAAGGAATTGGTTGCGGAGAGAGATAAAGTAAAAGTTGAGATTGGATTGATTGAGGAACAATATAAAAATAAACTAATTCCGGAAAATACTTTTGAGGATTTATTTGGCAGGAAGAAGAATGTTTTAAGCGACCTGAGCGTTTTGATTAAAGACAAGGAAAGGCAGGAACAGATAGTTGACGAATTGAAAAATCTTCATATGGTTTTGTCTGAACTTAACCGCGTTATCCCAAATACAAGGGAAAATTCAGGTTTGTTAAATGACCTAAAAAAAGAAGTGGATTCTCTAAAGGAAGAAAAGAATTCCGCAACAGGAAAAGCAATTTCTGATTTAACCCAAAAAATATCTGATTTAAAGGCGGATGATTTAAGAAAAGATATTTCCCAGATTAAAGATAATTTTGGCAACTTATTCAAATCCCTTGATTATGAAACAAAATTTTTCCAGTCAGCTTCAATATTACCTTACATTGATAATGTGGCAGGGGCAAGAATATATGTAATGCGCATAAATGCATTGATGGTTAAATTGAAAAGTATTGGGAGATATGAGGGTAAAGAAGAGTATCTGAATCAAATTTACAGGTCGCTTTCCAAATATCACAGGGATAATAAGGAGTTGAGTGGATTCTATTTGAGTCTGTTATAGATTTTTCCGGAAAATAGGAATATTTAACGAAAAATTAGGCACAACCTGTATTTTTTGTCTAAATGCGAAGATTATTGGGTATTTAAATATGTAAACCCCACATAAGGTATGGGAAACATAAAGTTTGTGAATAGATTGTCGGATTAAAAAGCATAAAGGAAACAACAAAAGATAATTTTTTTACAAGTTAAGAAAACAAGGGTTTTTTGTTTTTGACACGAAAGATTTTTAATTATTGCAAATAATTTATACTCCAAAAAAATTCTGTTTTTGATTAATAAACTGCAACATTCTTTTTAATCCTAGCAATCTTGGAACTTTAAATTCTTTCCCGGATATTTCAGACGCAAGTTTGAAATAACTTATGCTGGCTTTTGACAGTGGTTTATAATCCACAATAGGATTTTTTAGACTTATACTCCTTAGAACATTCTCATCAAAAGGTATTGTTGAAATCACTTTTGTGTTTGTGCAGGCTTCTATTTCTTCTTTTCCAAATTCATAACCTTGGTTCCTTAGTTTGTTTAATATAATTCCTCCAATTTTGATATCCATCTCTTTTGCAAGTTCTATTGTTTTCATACAGTCTGTAATATCAGGAAGGTAAGGTTCAAGCACAACAAGAATTTCATCGCAACATCTCAATACAGATAGACTTTCTTTGTTAAGTCCAGGAGGAGAGTCTATTAGCAGGTTGTAGGGGCATTTTTTCAGGAAATTTTTGAAGTTTGATAAATCTGTTTCAAGAGAATTGACGGACACATGAGCTGGGATAAATCTCAACCCGGTTTCATGAATATACAATGCATTAAGGA
>QMZS01000056.1 GCA_003663295.1 Candidatus Aenigmatarchaeota archaeon
CGGCAAGTTTCTTAACTCCTCCTGGGAAAACAACAATATATTTTAGAAGATCAAAAACAGCTTTATTTATTACTTCTTGCACTCCTGTAGAACCAAATTTTTTCAGAATTTTTTTGATTTTCTCCAGAGCCTCTCTTTGCTTATCTGTAACTTTACCTATTATCTTGAAATCATTATCTCCAGGAATGTATTTAATTAGTTTGTTTTTTTCCGCTTCCTTTAAGGCAAGTTCTGCCTCAGCCGAACACGGAATTGCTCCTATTTTAATTAAATCTTTAATCCATTTCTCCGACTCTACTTTATCAACTTTGTTTGCAGCAATTATTATTGGATTTATTTTTTCCCTTAATTTCTTTACAAAATCAAATTTGTTTTCATATGACCATGTTTTAACCCTTTCTGTAAAATTTAATTTTTTTATTGTCTCTGAAACTAATGAAGTTGAAACCTTCAAACCGGATAACTGCTTTGCTATATCTTTTACATCATTAATTTTTTTCCAATTTCTTTCAAGAATTGATAAAAACCAATAATTTATTTCATCCTCTAAAAATTTTACATCCTCTAATGGATTGTGATCTAAACATTCTCTTCCATTACTATCTGTTGTTCCAGAAGCATCAACAACATGAATTAAGCAATCTGCCTGCCTTAAATCATCTAAGAATTTATTTCCCATCCCTCTTCCTTTGTGAGCACCAGGAACAAGTCCTGCAACATCAATTAATTCAACTGGAACAAATCTGTTTCCTTCTATGCAAAAACCAACTCTTGGGTTGCATTTTACTTTGAAAAATTTCTCTGGGCATTCTATTCTAACAAAACCAAAGCCAATATTTGGATTAATTGTTGTGAAAGGAAAATTTCCTATTTTTGCATTGATTAAAGTTGCAGCCCTAAAAAAAGTTGATTTTCCAGAATTTGGTTTCCCAACAATCCCTATCTTCATAAATATTTAATTATTTTTCCCTAATTATGCGTGGATATTTATTCTCATTGGAAGTTCTAATTGCTGTTATTATTCTGATGTTTCCTGTTCTTACTATTAGTCTAAATCAAATGGAATTGAATAACAAGAATGAAAAAATATACAATGCTTTGGAGTTGCTTGAAAAAGAAAATAAATTAGATGAAATAGAAAATAGTTTGGATGTAGATTTCAATCTTTCAGTTTCACCTGAATGCAATGGAAACGAGATGTATTATCTTGTTGTTTCTGGAACAAACAAATTTAAAGTTATAAAGATTTGTTATTGATCTTTCAAAAATTAGAATCTCTCAACTTCTTGATCAAACTTTCTGTTGTAGAAACATAAGAAATTGCAAGGGGCAGTCTTTCAAGTTTTGCAATTCTTAAAGCAATTTCATCTGCCTTTTTTATTCCATGCAGAACAACCAATCCTGGCCTTAAGTTTGTTAATCTTATAGCCACTAAAGGAGACCTTCCTCTTTCTAAATTTGTAAATATCAAGCAATGCTTATTTATTAAAGGGGCTATTCTTGATAACTCAAGAGGTGAAAAATTTATTATTGCTTCTTTGCTATTTATCAAGGAATATCCATAAATATCTCTATCTTCAAACTTGTAGCAAGGTTCTCCATGAATCTGCGACAAGAAATCTTTAATTCTTACAGGTTTTTCAAAATCTTTTCTTATAAAAATAGAGGATTTGAAATCATGACTTTTGTAAATGGTTGAAAATTCATTAACAATTTTTCCTCCTCTTTTTAAATCTGTATTTATAATTGCATTAACAAATTTTAAAATTATTTTTGTCCCAGGTGATTTTCTTCTTCCTGATTCATAATCAGAGATTACGCTTGCACTCATATTTAGTTCTTTTGATAACTCGGTCTGAGAAATCTTGAACAATTGTCTCCATTTCTTAATTGTCTCCCAGGGGGTTTTTGAAAGAACAATTTCTCCTGCAATTTTCTTTTTTAGTTCATCTATCTCTTCCATAAATAAGAAACTCATTTTAGAATATTAAATTATTTAGGTTTATCAATATATGGCAGAAGCAGCAGAAGTAATTAGAGTGATTAAAAGAGAGGGGCCAAAAGGAATAAGTATTGTTAAGTGTAAATTATTGGAAGGGGATAAAAAAAATAAAATTCTTGAAAGGGCTGTAATTGGGAAAATTAAGGTTGGAGATATTATTTATTTAAAGGAAACAGAAATGGAAACTTTAAGTGTTTAATTATGCCAAAATGCTCTTATTGTGGGAAGAATCTAAAAAAAGGTTCTGGAGTGATGTTTGTAAACAATAAAGGCCAGATTTTCTATTTTTGCTCTTCAAAGTGCAGAAAATATTTTAAAATGGGAAGAAAAAAAGGAAAATGGGCAGAGAAGAAATAAAATTATTTCTTCTTATAAACTAAAAAATAATACCCTAATCCTGCTAAAATAATTATTGCTATTATGGCAACATAAATCCAAGAATAATCTTTCTTTTTAATTTCTTCTGGTTTCTCTGCAGTAACAGGAGCAGGATTGCAAGTTAAAGAAGTTGAATTGCAACCATATTCACAGATTTCAATTGTTTGCCATTTATTGTTTCTGCATTCTTGTAAATTGTTGTTTAAACATCTCTTTTCTCCTTCAGTGCAAATTTTTTCTTCTATGATTTTTTCTTCAAAACTTTCAGCATAGAATTCCGCAGAAGTTTCATTTATTAAACTTGCATCTTTCTCTCCATCAACTTCATAAGTTATGGTTAACTCCTCTCCCTCTGAAACTTCAGGATAAACAAAAGCGTATTCCGGGTCTTTTTCAACAATCTCAACTGTTGCTTTAGGTGCCGTAACTGTAATCAAATCGCTTGAATTTGCAAAGGTTTTCGGAACAGAATCATAAACAATGAAATTCTTTGCTTTCTTCTTTCCTTTATATTTTATTTTTAATTCCAATTTTGATTTGTTTTGCTCTACTTTGAAATTTCTTGTTGCCTCCAAGTCTGCTACAATAGAAGCAGATAATCTTAATAAATTTTCTATTGCTTGCTCACTCATTTTTCCAATTCCTAAAACTTTCTCCAAAGCTGCCTGTAACTTTGTGTTATTCCTTAAACCAACTCCAGGAACTAAACTTAATTTCTTTGTTGCATTTTTTGCTTTCGCTACTCCTGGAACTCCACCAGCACCTCCTCCACCTCCTCCTCCGCCATCACCTTTTTCTCCTTCTGCAGTTCCAGGATTTGACATCCAAACTGAGAAATCGCAAGGAACTTTCCATACACAATAATCACCCGCAGAACTTATAAGTACTGCTTCATCTGTTCTATCTTCACACTTACTTATATCAATTACTCCATCTACAGGGTCTGGGCAATGCCACAATTTCTCGCAATTACCTCCTCCTTTTGGAACTTTTATTGTACAATTAATATCTGTATATGCTCCTATTTTGCTTATTATTCTATCATAATCTTCTGAATTCATTCCAACATAACCAGCAGATTTTCCATCAGAGGTTTTTGCAGTATCCATTGTTACATTTGGTTCATCAAAACTACTGCCTCTTACATCTTCTATTATTACTGCGGTCTCATTTTCCGCTAATAATGGGATGTCTGTTATATTTTTATAATCTATTTTTTTCCTGGCAACACCACAAGCTCCTTTTTCTCCTGGAATTATAGCATAGCAGTCTGGACAATCTTTTTTACTTTCACTTGCCGCGGTTGTAAAGTTAAGACATGCAGAAACTGCGCAATTTCCAGAAGAATCGCAGATTTTTATTTTATAGTAATAGGTTGTTCCATTTGTTAGATTATAACCAAGTTTTTGTGGATTGAAATTGAAGTTGTCTATTGGTCCATCATGCCAATTTTTGTAATCATTTTTAGTTTTACTATCTAAAAGAGCAGGATCTAGTATTGTTTTGTTAATAATTTCACAACTGCTATCATTGTAGTAAAATTGAATTGTTCCATTTGCAGGCTCGTTTGTGTCATATTTTATAAATGCTGCATCAGGATATTTAAATACTTTATACCAAGTTAGTGATGGTGCGGTTGTATCATTAGCCATTTGGCTTTTTCCAATACAATTTGGTGCAAATTTGCAATCAGGGTCATCACAATCAACTAAACCATCTTCGTCCTCATCAACACCAGTTTCAAAACAATCCTCATGTTTTATAAATCCTCCGCTCTTGTAGAATATAAAACAATCGGGATCATTTTCTGAGACAAAACCATCACCATCCATATCAACACCAGGGGTTAAACAATCCTCAAACTTGAAATCAATTGCACCAGGAGTATAGAAACCAGGTCCTGCTGTATCAGAAGGTGAACTTTCTGTTCCTTTTTTGCCTGCAGTTGCCACATAAATTCTCATTTCTTCTCCAGGAACAAATAAATTTGTAAACTTCTCTAAATCATCTTTGTTAACTGCAATCATTAACCCACCTGTCTCAGAACACATCAATGTTCTCCATCCTGTTAATTTAATATCAGCAACAACCCAATCATTATCTTTGCATCTATAAGCGGTTCTTGTTTCTTTTACTTCTCCATCCTCCAATTTTACCTCATATTTAAAGAAGAACTCATAACCTTCTTGATCAGGATCGTCCCACAACCAGCAATTGCCTGTTTTATTTCCGTCTGTATCTAAATATAAATAGAATTTAATTGGATTTGTTCCTGTTCCGCTGTCTGTTATTTCCTGTGTTCCCATTGGTCCTTGTTTAACTATTTTCTTTCCTTTACACAAAGCAGCATTCTCTAAGGATTCTACACTTGCACCAAAACCATAATTATCAGGCATCTCTCTCATTCCAAATCCGCAAATATCCAATTCTTTAGCAATATTTTCATCTTTGCTTCCTGGTCCGCATTCATCAAAACCTAATTCAACAGGAGCCTCCTCCATCCCTTTAAACATTGTTTTTATCATTTTCGGCTCGCAGAAACCTTCTCTCCAAGCACATACCTTTTCTGCATTGCAAGAACTCATATTTGATTTATTAAAGCACATTGGTTCACAATGAGGCCCTCTCCACTCACAACCATATTGAGAATACTTTGCACATTCTGTCTGATTATATTCTGCCTGACACATTCCCTGACAATCTGGCTGTGTGCATTCACACCAACCTCCCCACACCCAATAACAACCACCATAATGGTTTGGGTCAGTATTACAATCACTTTCATTCTGATACCATCCGCAAGAGAATATCTTCAAGTCACACCATCCATTATTTGGGTCTCCTTTCCAACTACAATAAGTATTATTATTACAAGCTTCTGGACCTTGATTTGTTAAATTAAAGCAAACTTCATCATTCAAAGTAAAGTTAATATCACAGAATCCGCCGCCAATTTCTATGTGATACTCGCAACCTGTTGCATTTTCACAAGCCTCTGGGTCATTATCATATTTCCAGCACTCTTCCATTTTCATTCCAAGCTCAGCAGGGTCGCAAAGACCTGTCATCCATTGACAATTTGGGTTATTTGCGCATGCTATACTGGTTTGCAAGTCTTTGCTTTCACAAATAGGTTCACATTTACCTTCTCCTGTATCCGCATCAATTACCCATTTGCATCTGTTTATCCATTCTCCATACTCGCATTCTGATTCTGTAGTAAATTCTTCGCATTTAAATATCTTTGGCTTGCATATCCCTCCAGTTGCACTTGTTGGATCAATTTCCCAATAGCAATCAGGATTTAGCACGCATGCTCCTTGAGTTGTTGCCTTAAAGCATGCCTTAACTTTAGAATCATTAATCTCACAAAATCCTCCTTTTGGATCTGGGAACCATTTACACATTGGTTGATTATTGCAACCTATCTCATCACCATCCCACAAAAAGCAGTTTTCTCCCTCCATTCCGCACCATTCTTTACCCGTCCATGGGTCTTTAATCCAAATACAACCGCTCTCATTTCCTTTTGAAATACAATCTTCTTTATTTACATATTGCCAACAATTAGACATCATTCCAGAACCGCAGAATGGATCAGAAAAGCAATCAGAATCCTCACAATCTATTTTGCTATCGCCATCGTCATCTATCCCATTGAAGCAAATTTCTTTATCAAACTTCTTTGGTTTGCATATTTGATTATTTGAATCCCAAATACATGTGCCTGTACTTCCTCCTCCATAGTTTACGCAAGATTTTTCATCATAACATCTGAAGCAATCTTCTGCGCAAGATTTTTCACTTTTAGGATAACACCACCCACCAATCTC
>QMZS01000057.1 GCA_003663295.1 Candidatus Aenigmatarchaeota archaeon
TGAATAACAGGAAAATTCTTATTGGGCTGCTTGAATACGCGGGAATAGAGAATAATCAGAATTCAGTTATTCTTTCAATAGATAAACTTGAAAAAATAAAAAAGGAAGGTGTTGGAAAGGAACTTACAGAAAAAGGTCTGAAAGAAGAACAGATAAAAAAACTTTTTGAGATTCTTGAAATAAAAGGAACTAATGAGGAAATACTTTCAAAGTTAGGAGAATTATTAACCACAGAAACCGGGAAGGAAGGAGTTAAAGAATTGGGAAAATTATTTGAACTAATTGAAGTTTATAATCTTGAAAAGGTTGTATTGGTTCCTTCTCTCGCAAGAGGTCTGAACTATTACACCGGAACAATTTATGAAGTATTCTCAAAGGAAAAAACAAACTCTTCTTTGGGTGCGGGAGGAAGATTTGATGAATTGCTTTCAAAATCCCTTAGGAGAGACCTGCCTTCTGTTGGAGGTTCATTCGGGCTTGATGCAATTTCTTCTGTGATCGAATCAGACAAAAAATCAAATGTTCAGATTTATTTAATTCCAGTTGGAATTCCTGATGAAAAATTTCTTCCGGTTGTGAAGAAATTAAGGGAAAAACTGAATGTTGATTTTGATTTATCCGGCAGGGGAATAAGCAAAAACCTTGATTTTGCAAATGCTAATAATATATCTTTTTGCGCAATTCTCGGGGAGCAGGAATTGAAGGAAGGAAAAGTCAAATTAAAGAATATGAACACAAGGGAAGAGAAGGTTTTGAGTGTTGGAGAAGTTGTTAAGATAATTCAAGGGTAGTGGACATTTAAAGTTTTTTATATTTATGGAGGTAATTGATTTTTTGATAGTGTTTCATATAAAATTCTTAGTGATGAACCCATTCATCCAGAATTCTTGGATATCTTGAGGCTCTGGAAAGAAATGTAATCTCAGGAGATATTTGAGAATCATCTGGGGCTGTGGAAATTAATCCAGCATTTTTTAGAAAAGACAAGAAATTATCTTTAGAAATATTCCCTCAATTAGTTAATAATATTAGAAATAACCGAGAACTAGATATTGATGTGATAAGTGGAAATTATGTTTTGAGAATTCCTGGATATAGTCGCGTAGGAGGAGCAAGTATTTATAAAGGGAAAAAACTTGTCTATTTGACTTCAGGAAATTCTGGTTATTTAAGTAATAATAGGACCTCTTATGATGCAGGATAAAAATTTGTTAAATTGGTTGGACGCAGAAACTTATTAAATTTTTGAACCAGTGGATTTTTCTTTTATTAATTGACGAATCAACAAAAAATCCTATTTATTAAAATAAACAAATTAGGGAATGGTCTCCCCGATAGATTTGGAAAGTATCTGTATTACAAACCATATGAATAAATTAAAGCCGGAAATAGACAAAATTATTGAGAAATATCTTCCCAGTAGGGTAACTCAGGAATGGCTTGAATTTACATTCGGGAAGCCAAGATATAAATACAATATTGAAGCCTCCCAAAAGGCGATTATTGACCCGATAAGGGACTTTCTTGATAGGGGAGGAAAAAGATGGAGACCTGTGTTGTTTTTATTGATTGCTGAAGCAGTTGGAGGTGATATTGAAAAATTAAAGGAATTTGTGGTTATCCCGGAAATTATCCATAATGGAACAATAATGATCGATGATGTTGAGGATATGGGGGAATTAAGGAGAGGAAAGCCCTGCACCCATAAGATTTATGGCGAAGATATTGCAATAAATGCGGGAAATTTCATGTATTATGATCCTTTGCTTGCTTTCGCAAAGAACAGGGATATGTTTAAACCTGAGGTTCTTATAAGAGCATATGAGGTTTATGTTCAGGAGATGCTTAATTTAAGTTTTGGTCAGGCGTCTGATATTTATTGGCATAAAGGAAATGTTAAAATTGAGGAAGAAGAGTATATGCAAATGTGTGCTTACAAAACAGGGTGTCTCTCAAGATTATCCGCAAAACTTGCTGTAATTTTGTCAGGTGGAGATGATAAGTTAGCGACAAGAATCGGAGAAGTGGCTGAGACAATAGGTGTTGCTTTTCAGATACAGGATGATATTTTAGATATTGATTTAAAGGGAGATGACCGGGAAAAATTTGGTAAAGTTTTCGGGAATGATATTAAGGAAGGAAAGAGAACTTTAATGGTTATTCATACATTAGAAAATGCAAATAAAGAAGATAAAAAAAGACTCACAGAAATTTTAGACAAACACACCGATGATATGGATGAAAGGGAAGAAGCGATTTCAATTATTCGGAAATACGGTGCAATTGAATACTCAAAAAAGAAGGCAAAGGAAATTGTTGAAAGCACTTGGGAAGATGTAGAACCTTTGCTGGAAGAAAACAAGGCAAAAGAATTGCTAAAAGAATTTGTTTATTATCTGATTGAGAGGGATGTTTGATTTAATTTTCAAAATAAATGGTTGTAACTGGGTTCTGCCTTGATTTTGATATTTTATTTAATCAAAAAATACAGAAAATTATTTTATAATTATTCCCCAAATATCTTAGCCCAAAACCCTTTTTTCTTTTTTTTCTTTGATTCTACTTCAAGTTTCTTGTTGTAAACCTCAATTTTCTTTTCTGCAATCTCTGCGGCTTTTTTGTTGTTTCCCACACCAACTGTGAGTCCAACACCCACAATTATTATTTTCTTTTTCGCTTCTTTCATGCACCTCCATACTGCTTCGTCAACAAGAGGTAGGGCTTCTTTAATCTCTTTTTTCATTGGCATTAATGCCTGTTCGGGTTTCATTTTAACTATAACTCCATCAACAGGAATATTTTTGTCTGTGAGGAAAGTCTCTGCAAAGAATCTTTCTGCTCCTCTTGGACCCATTGCAAACCCGACCCCTTCCGCGACCAATCCCACTTTCTCGCTTTCAAGAGCTCCGCTTGCATCAATGGTGATTATCTTATCTATTTTGTTCTTTGCGACAATTTTTCTGATTGCTTCATCAATGTTTCCAAGGTTTGCTCCCGGACCATCTGCTTTTAAAATGAAGACCTCTTTTCCTTTAATTTTTTTCTTTGCAACTATGGTTCCTTCAGCTATCTTTTCGGTTTTTGAGTCGCCGATTATATTTGCGGCGTAAAGCGGACCTATGCAATCTCCAACAGGAATACTTTCTATTAAAGCTGGGATAGAACTGTACAAAGCTTTCATCTGTTTGTCAATGAAAGGCAATTGCATCTGCAATACCATCCCTATCTGGAAATTTTTTGTTTGTTTTATAAGTTCAATAAAGTGTTTAATAATCTTTGTTATCTGGTATAAACCAATTGTGTGGGTTATACTTGCGGCTAAGTTTCTTTGGTATTCTTTTGAAAATCCTTCAGTAATATCTTTAACAAATAAATCCAGCTTTTTGTCATGTCTGTTTGTAATATATCTAACTTTCTTCGCAATTCCATTAGGATCTATGGAATCAGGTTCAACAACAAAAGTTTCCATCATTCTATCAATGCTGGTTTTTAGTTGTTTATTTGTAAGTTTTGTTTTTTTATCTATTTTTTTAAGTATCATCTTCTGAGCTTTTGTGGTCATTTCCTCGTAACTTGCGGCTTTTGTATTTAATAGTGAAAGAATCTGATATAGCATGATTTTTGGGAAAAAGAACATTAATGCAATAAAAATCACGAAACTAAGTATTTCCAAAGGACCGCCGAACATTATAATATACAAAATTAAGTATAATAAAGAAATTATTTCTTATTTTTTTGTTTCAGGTTTTACTTCGGAATCTTTTTTTAGTTCTTTGATTTCAACTTTCTTTACTTCAATTTTTTCTTCAACTTTAATTTCTTTTTTTATAGGTATTTTGCTTTCAGTTTTTTTCTCTTCCACTTCAGGTTTTGTTTCTTTTTTAATCTCAATTTTCTTTTCCACAGGTGTTTTTGTCTCTGCAATTTGGGTTTTCATTTTTGTTTCAATTTCTTTGGTTATCTGTGTTTTTAAATCAGATTTAATTCCCTCTTTAATTTTTGCTTCAGTTTTTGTTTTGGACACAACGGCTTTTTTCCCAGTTCTTTCTTTAAGAATTACTTCAAGGTGAGCTGCTTTTATTCTTGAACCTATATTCCTTTTGTGCCTTCTCCTATGCATATGAGTTCCTTCCAAAGAAGCTATGTGCAAAATATACATATTTTTTATATCAAGATTCTTAAACTCCGCATTTTTTTCAGCGGATAAAATGATATTTAAAACTTCTTTTGTTGTTTTGGGGTAATATCGACCTCCAATATTCCTTTTTGCTTTCAAAACATCTTCAAGGAACTGTTTTGCCACTGGTAACCCAAGACCTCTCACTGATTTGCACACTGGTTTGGCGTTTTTAACTGATATTCTTAGGTTATTTGAATAGGCTTTTGCTACATTATCCCCCTCAACTTTTATGCTATACATAATTATTTCTTGGATGCGCTAAACTTTGTTCCCTTTGAAGCGCCTATACCAGCAGAACCGTGATGAAGAGCTTTTCTTGTTAATGCAAATTCCCCGAGTCTGCGTCCCACAAGTTCCTCTGTAATATCAATTGCGACAAATTCCTTGCCATTATGAATTCCTATTTTGTGTCCAATCATCTCAGGTAAAACTATCATACTTCTACAATGAGTTTTAACGAATTTTCGCCCTTTTTGTTCCTTAAACTTGTCTAAAGTGACCAATAACTTGCTTTCTTCTTCTGGGAGACCTCTCTTGAATTTCCTTCTTATTTCAGAAGGCAATAACTCTATAAATTCCTCTCTTGAGAGCTCTTTTGGTTTTTTCCCCTTGTAGATAAAGTCTGCCATAATTAAGAATAAAAATTAAATAGTTATCAGATCCCCAATATTTCAAGATTATTTGGGATATTATATATGAATCTAAAAGAATTGCAGGAATTCCTCGGTTCTGGTAAAGATTTGGGTGAATTGCCGGATTATTTTTCAATTATTGTGGATGGGAAAAAATTTGAGTTTAAAAGAACACCAAAGAAGGCCCAAAAACTGTTAAAATACCCAAGAGACAAGTTAATGGAGGAGATAAAGTGGCCCCAGAATTCAGGGACTTATGATATTGGGGATGTTGCAAACCCCGTTATGTTAATCTGCCCATCCCAGGACCGGGAATTGCAGGAACATGCAATTTATGCGGGAGTGTGCGCAACAGGACCCTGTTTAACCCCAAGGGGAGTTGAGCTCCTGATAACAAACACAATCTCGAATCCAAACATAAGGTTTTTGATTCTTGCGGGAAGAGATTCCGGGCATTTAACAGGTGATTTAATTGAGAATTTAATATTGAATGGGGTTGATGAAAACAGAAAGGTAATAGGCACAAAATGCCCTTCATTCCCTTATCTCCCAAACCTTAGTCTGGAAGCAATAAATAGGTTCAGGGAGCAGTTAGAAGTTATAGATTTGATTGGTGTTTTTGATTCCACTCTGATAACTTTAATAATAAGACTTTGCCTTCAGGAACCGAGTAATGCTTATGAATTAACCTATGAAGAAAAACCCTCACCTCTCTTTAAACAAATTGAAGACCCAAAGAAAATCATCCATACTTTGTTTGATAAAGGAACTGAAAACAAAGAACCTATGGTATTGTCTTATTCTTTAGTGGATTTGCAGTCTCTTCCTTATGAAGCCTTTTCAACAACAGGAACCACGGTTTACGCTTCTACTGTTGAGGAAGCCCACAGAATACTTGTTGACTTTTTAAAAAGAGCTGGAGTATGGGTAAAACAGGAAAGTAACAGGATGGGTTTGGATGTGATTGCAACAACAATTGTTGTGGAAAATCTTGAGCAGGGTCTTTATCCAAAAAATTACAAACCCGTGGAATGGGTTAATTCTGATGAAAAGATGAAGCAGTATTTAGAAGCTTACGGTGTGTGGAATTATTTAGTTCCCTGGAGCAATGTTGTGTTTGATGAAAGTCTTGGGAAAACCGTGCCTTCAATCCCGGACATGAAATATCTTTCTTATTCTTACGGAACTAGAATTACCGCAAAGGGGATGGATTCCTGCAAAAAA
>QMZS01000058.1 GCA_003663295.1 Candidatus Aenigmatarchaeota archaeon
TTAGCAAAGCTAATGAATGTGCTGCGAAGTGAGCGGAGCGAACGGTGGGTATTTTATTGAGTTTGACATCGTGATTAAGATGATTTAAGTTTTGAGGCAACCCTCAAAACTGAATTTAGATGGAGAACTCTGCAGGATTTCAGAATTTCTTAATCGCTGTTTGCATAAATGGTTAATCTTGTTCTTCCAATTCTTTGACTAAGTTCCAAATTTTCATTTTTTCCTTCTGAGGTTACACCTATTTTCATTTTTTAACCTTTTTATAATTAGATTTAAAACAATTCATAGAATAAAGAGTAAGAACCTGAACAAATATAGAAGAAATAATCACCAAAATACCACACACTTTTATAAAATTAAATGCAGGGAAAATCAATGCCACCATCCCCGTTCCAATTGTAGCCCCGCAAACAGGAGATCCAATCACACAAGCCTGCAACACCCCAAACCCAAATATAATACTTAAAATTCCAACAAGCGACGCTCCATTAGATTTTGCAGAATAAGCCTTCTCTTTTATACCCCTAACAAAACAAGTAGTCGTCAATGAAGTTAAGATAATAAATAAAATTTCAATTAAATAATAATATCCATAAAAAATTTTATTAGGAACCAAAAATGAAACAAGGAATAATGAAATTACAAAAATCAGTTTATAATAATGACTCTTAAAAATTTGAATAACACAGGAATTTTTCACTAAAATAAAATATATGTTTTATAGTTTCACCTATATTGTAATTTAAATTATAATTATATAAATTTTCTCCTTTTTTGTTTTTTTCTAAAAAAAAGATGCCGAAGGTAAAAAATCAAAGTAATTTCTGGGGCGCTTCTATTAGTGCAAAGCACAATCAAGAACAAATATTAAGGGATAATTTTAGTATATTTAAGGAGAACTGTTTGTATTCAATAGTAAACGAATTCACAAATGATTGAAAATGCTTTCGGAAGCTTCGTACAAAGATTCATCGGCTCCATAATCAAATTCATAAATCCAGCCATTGACATAAAATATAACA
Organism: Candidatus Aenigmatarchaeota archaeon; assembly: GCA_003663295.1. GTDB lineage: Archaea > Aenigmatarchaeota > Aenigmatarchaeia > QMZS01 > QMZS01 > QMZS01. The sequence goes on from QMZS01000058.1 coordinate 1,023, forward strand.
ATCTCTGATTTTATCGGATTGGTTGTTGATTGATGCGTTAGTTCATATCCTTTAATACCATTGACTTCTATCATTCTTTCGCTCAATATATCCTCGCGGTAGGCGTCTCGGATTGCTGATTTTGCTTCATCCAAATCTTTCCAAATAGATGTTTAGCTATAACCCCATGCTTGTTCCTTCTGGATCGTCAACAAACATTTCAGCATTCAATATGCTACCCTCCATATGAAAATAATCTGAACCGCGCATCATCCAGGTTTCAGGATATTCGTAGCTATAATTAAGTTCATGATTATGATCTTGCAGGTATCCTTGCGATACCAGTGTTGTTGGGGGTGGAGGAATTACAAGTTCTGAAGTTTTTTCTTCTGGTTTTTGTATGCAGCCACTTATAAAATGAATGCTAAAGCAATTATTAACAAGAATATAAATACTTTCAATTTATTCATAATATTACATGGCATATTCAAATTTAATAAACTTTGATATTTAAGTAGAAAAAATTGTCCCCCTCTCATTCGCACCCCTTAAAATTATTGAACTTAACATCGGCATTAAGAGAAGTTTTTTGCGAAGCAAAAAATTTGGGTGGAGAAGTCTGTAAGACTTAGTAAACTCTTAATGTCTGTTATGTCTGTCGAAACTTGTTTCGACCAAGGGTTAGTGCAACGTCCCAAAGGGAAATTTTAGAGTTTGCCCCGAGCGTTTTATAGAATTTTGCGTCAGCAGACAATAGTTTAAATGGAAGCCCCCGCTGAATCATTTATATAGATAAACCAAGCCAAGAAAAAACACCAATCATTTTTAATCCCATATAAACCATAACTATGATAAAAATCCATTTTAATGATTTTGGATTAATTTTGTGGGCAAAGTGGACACCTAACTGAGCCATGGGAATACTTGTTCCTGCCAGTAAAACCAATTGTAAAAGATTAACATATCCAATAGAATAAGAAGGTAGACCAGAAACATTTAATCCGTAAAGCATGTAAGCTATCGCCCCCCCAAAACTTGTAAATACCATAACTGCTGTTGAAGTGCCGACTGCTTCATGCATATGGTAATTTAGATATATTACCATCAATGGAACCATTAAAACTCCGCCACCAATACCTATCAAGCCTGTAACAAATCCGAAAATTGTTCCCAAAAAGATATATGTTAAAGTATTTGCATGCGGTTCTCCTTTAACTCTTATGGGATGGGTAGTTGCCATTCTTAATGCACCTAAAAGAATCGCCAATCCAAAAAGAATTGTGAGAATATTTCCACTCAACATACTTGCAACATAAGCCCCGGCAAATGTGAATACCATGCTTGTTAAACCAAGGGTTATTGCTTGCCTCCAAAGAACCACTTCTTTTTTATGATGCCTGAAAGTCCCGCTGATAGCAGTAGGGAAAACAACTAATAAATTAGTTCCAAATGCAACTCTTATCGCAATGGTAGGATCTATCCCCATTGTTGTCAGAATCCAAAATTGAACAGGGATCATTATAAAACAGCCTCCAACACCCAATAAACCTGAAACAACTCCTACTAAAGCCCCTGTAATTAACAATGCTAAAATAAATATTGGTTCCATATTCAATCACTTTTGACTATTTTTAGTATCTTTTTCACTTTCGGGTTTGTAAGTTTATAATAAACGCTTTTTCCTTGTCGCTCTGATTCAACCACCCCTAAATTTTCAAGCTTTGCCAATTGAATTGAAACTGTTGATTGTGTCCTCTTTGTATGTGGTACAATTTTGCAGACGCATTTTTCCCCATCCAATAGAAATTCCACTATTTTTAATCTCGTCTCATCACATAATGCCTTAAATATTTTTAATGATTCTTTCATATATACATATGGATAATTATTAATATATATAAAGTTTATGATTTTGTAAAGAAGAAATGCCGAAGGCACAAGGTGGGGCATCCACAATTCTCTTTTTTTGCGAGGGGGTAAATTGAATATAACATCAGGATTATGAGAAGTTTTTCTCGAAGAGAAGAATTTGGGTGGAGAAGTCTGCAAGACTTCGTAACCTCTTAATGTCTGTTATGTCCTCCGAAGGGTTGATTTTTAGTGCAACGGTGCCGAAGGCAAAAAATCAAAGTCGTAGGGTGAATTTTTATATTATTGTTTTAGGGGTTGCCGCCGCCTTTTTTGCTTCTTTTTTTCTAAAAAAGAAGATTTGGGGGTTCCGTTTGTTTTTGGTTCTTTTTTTAAAAAACATTATGGCTTTTTAATCAAACAAGAAAGTAAAATCTATATTTATTTTTTTATTTGATACTATATCAGACAATACATAATTTAATTTTAATTTTGTTTTTTTAATAGATTTATCTAACTCAAAGATTCCTGCAGACTTATTAAAATTAAAATCATTTTTTTCAAAATTAGAGAGATTAGAATTACTAATGTTTGAATTATTTGTATATAATTTAATAATTTTATCTTTTATTGCTTTTGGAAACTTTGGTATGGGGATAATATCCCAGTATTTCATTGCTAAACTCCCCCCATTTCCACCAACAGCATATAAATCAATTAAATTCTTTCTTCTCAAATAATCTAAAAAGCATTTTACAAAAACAGATAATTTTATATTTTCTTTTTTATGGTTTAATGTGATTCCATGTATATTGGTTATTGTTTTATCTCTATCTTTAAAAATAACAATAGATCTTCCTTTTTCAAAACCTTCTGCCCCAAAAATAATATCTCCTTTTTTGAGGGTTTTTAAATTATTTTTATTTCCTAGATACTCTTCAGACATAGCAAAACCATAAACAGAAAGGTGCTTTGGCTTAATCACTGTATAAAAATTATTTTTCTTTTCACTAGAATAGATGCTTTTTCCAATACAAGAAACTTGTAGATTTTGTCCTCTGCTTGCTAAGAAACCCAGCTCTTTAATGCTATTGAAACCATAAATATAGTTTTTTATTAAGAATTCTTCCTGTTTAAAATATTCTGAAAAAATTCCAGCGTTTATTCTTTTTAGAGATGAAAAATCAGTCAGTTTAGGGTTACTAAATTGAAATGTCTTTTTCTTTCCATTATTTAATAATTCATTCTTTATGATTGAAAAAATTTCATTTGACTTTTTTCTAATTTCAATTTCTTTATTGATTAAAGATTTAGTCAATATTTCAACATAATTTATTATTTCATTTTTATTTTTCTGTGTAGGGAATGGAATCCTACAATCTAAAAATAATGTTTTGGCGTGACGAATGGTTGATCCTTTTGGAACTAAAAGGTCAAGTTGTTTCCTAAAAGATTCGTGTTTGATAAATGATAAGATATAATATTTTAGTTTTGTTATTGGCAATTTATACATTGCTCCAGAAATCATATGATTAGGATAATCCTTATCTAAAATAATTATTTCACCAATATTTGAATCTTTAGAGATAATTAGATCTCCTTTCTTTAATGAGTGTTCAGTATATGAGGTTGGGCTAATTGGGATTTTTGTTTCTTTATTCCAAAAGGGCAAAAATGAATAATTTTGGAGTGCCTTTGCTCTTATGAAAAAATGAGATGACTTTGAAATATAATTTGAAGAACCAACTTCTAATCCCTTATCTGAAGGTTTTAATTTTCTATCCAATAATTCTTTTAATAATTTATAATTTTTATTTGGCGTATCTAAAACCTCTAACTGACTTGGTGCAAATATGCTCCTTAATTCTTGAATTTGGTTGAATGAAGAACTTGCCATTTTATCTCCTCAAAAACAAATCCTGTAAGGATTTTTCTTGACTTAAACACCACTCTCTAAATTCTTTAATTGTGCTTGTAAAATCTTCATCTAGCAAAGGTGAGCCATTTTCGTCTTGTTCAATCTCAAATGTTTTTTCATTTATTTTATATATTGGGTTAAAATATTTTACTCTTTTTGAAGTCCTGACTTCATAACCCACTTTAGTAATATTCTTTACAAAAACTTCATAGTCCATATCCTGTAATTTTTTTAATTGTTTTTTGGATGGCTTATAGCCCACAATCAAAGTTGTATTTACTCCTGTATCGGCAAAAACATTTGCGGGGAGATCAAAAAGAGCAACAATTCTCATTTTAGATAAAAGCCACTGTCTAGCTTTTTCCCACCTATCTATTGATGCAATAGAATTAGAAAGAATGATTCCCAACCGTCCATTTTCATCTAGAATCCTAACTGCGTTTTCTAAAAAAATTAATCCTGGATCAATCCATTTCCCACTTTTTGCTTCGTTCCATAATTCATACATACTAAATATTTCTTTTTCTTTTTGTGTTTTTGGCTCAATCTTCCGGTCTTCTCCAAATGGAGGATTTGTTAAAACCACATCGAATTTTTTTAATTCAGTATGATCCTTCCAATTATCCCAATTACCATTTTTATGTAATTCTGGAATTAGTGAAATTAATTTTCCTTCAGAATTGAATTTATGTGTTATGGAACCACTTCCAGATTTAAATTTAATCTTAGCATTTCCATCGCCGTTTAAAAGCATATTCAATTGAGCGAGTGTAACCATCTGATAATCATTATCGACCCCATAAAGATTCTTATCATCTAATTTCCCATCTGCATTAACAAAGGATAAGGATAAGAAATCTCCACTTCCACTTGTAGGATCAATTATTGAATCTGGTTTTCCTGGGTTTACTATATTTACCAAAAAGTCAATAATTGGGATAGGTGTTAAAAATTGTCCCTTTTCAGATTTGGTAAATGCGTTAGCAAACTTATAAAAAATAAGTTGGTATAAATCATTTTTACTTGATTTTGTAAAACTGAAATCTTGTAAATTATAAACAATTGAACCAACTATTGCTACATGGGCTTCATTTTTTAGATCAATAACAGATTCGTTTAATATTTCTCTATATGTAGTTTGAGCTTGTTTTTTTAAATTTTGAATTCTATTGATAAAGGTCTGTAAATTTTTATCATTTAAGGTGGAATAATTCCTCTCGTTTGGTTCAATATAAA
>QMZS01000059.1 GCA_003663295.1 Candidatus Aenigmatarchaeota archaeon
CGCACCATTTTCTTCCAGTATTTTTATAAAATTCAGGTCTCCAGAAGCCCAGATTGTTGCTTTCTTTCCCTTCAAAATTCCTGATTCAGCCAGAATACCCGGAGCAATGCAAATTGCCGCAACAACCTTACATTCTTCATAAAAAAGTTTGGCTAAGTCCAAAGCGATTTTGTCTTCATAATATATTGAAGAACCGCTCCCGCCTACAAACACAATAACCTCATAATCTGCCGCATCCACATATCTAAGATCCTTATCCACTTCTGCGGTTACGCCAAACATCCCGGTTGCTTGTTTTACGCCTTTAGAAGCCACAATAACCTCAAAACCTGAGCTCTCAAAAACCTGCTTTGGAATCATAAATTCTTCGTCTCTGAAATTCTTCGGAGCAACTACCATCAAAATCCTTATACCCATATTAAAATAAATTACAAAAGTAAATTATAGCCCCGTAGTGTAGTGGCCAAACTTTCTTCAGTAAATTGTTGGATAACAATAAAAGTTGTTCTATGAAGAAAGGGTCAAGCATATAGGACCCTGGATCCTATGACCGCGGTTCGAATAACCTTTTCTTTTTAGAAAAGAAAAGTCTCAACCCCAAAGAAAACACAAATTAGGAAATCCGCGCGGGGCTATTTTTTATTAATTCTTATTTCTTTATTTGAAATAGAAGATAATATTTTTTCAAGTTCATTTAATAAATCTCCTGCATCACCTTCACCCTCGGTTTTAATATTTTTCTTTTCTTCTTCTAACTGTCTTTTTTTTTCAGTCAAATTTTCAAGATTCTTTTTAAATTCCTTAGTTGTTAATTTGAGTTTTAATTTCTTTATAGCTGCAATATTTTCAATAATCTTATTAGAAATTTCTTTGTGTTTCCTCTGAATTTCTTTTACTGAATCTTTCAGAGTTTTTTCAATACTTAAAAATTTCTTTTTCTTTTTTTCATCCGGTTCTATCTTATCAAGCTCTTTTTTTACGTTCTCAATAACACCTTCAAAAAAATCAGATTTTTTAAGTAAAACCTCCGGATTATCAAGAAAATCTTCAATTTTTATTATCTGTTTTTTATCGGGTTTGCAATTATGAATATATCCTTTAAGCTGTCTGCTGACGCTGGAAACAAGTTGTGTTGCCCCAGCTATTATTTTCTCCATCTGCAATTCAAACTCTTTTTGTTTTTTTTCAAGTTTCGCAAGATTTCTTGCTTCTATCGAAGAAACAAGTTCAGAAATTTTTAAATTCTGGGCTTCCATTTCTTTTTTCAATTTTGCTATTTTTTCATTCAATTCAATTTCTTTTTTTCCGGATTTAATCTTGTTCTCTTTGATATGATTATCTTATAAACCAATTTTTCCACTTCATCCACTTTAGAAATAAGAGAATAATCTGAATTTATAAAAGATTCAAATTTATCTATTTCCTTCTTAAATTCTTTCAACCCCGACGCTATGCATTTCATATCTTTTTTAAAAGGTTGCAAAAGAATAAGAGCTTCTCTTGAAAAACTATTTAATTTACTGAAAGTTTCCAAAACAATTGATTTTATTTTAAAAATTGGTGGTTTTTCATTCAAAGAATTTATTGCCCGAATAATTAATTTTTCTGAATTAGAACAATAATTTTTTTTGCTGGTTTCAACAATATTTGATATATCCCTTTTATCCTGCAAAATAACCGGTTCAAAATCAGAATCTGAAAGTCTCCTGAAAAGACCCTTTAATAAATTGAATTGATTTATCAGGGATTTCCTAAATTTTTCAGATTCCTTCATAAGTTCCTGTCTCCTACCTCCAATTTCTTTTTCTATAAAACCGCTAATTTCATCAAAATTTAAGTCTTTTATTGTTTTTTTATCTTTTTTCTTAAAAAACATATCTAACAATCGCATAATGTTAATTTAAATTTATTTTATCCTATATTATGGCAAGATTTGGACATGGAAAAATAAGCAAATCCCGGAATAAACTGATAAAGAGTAAGAAAAAAGAAGGGATTACTAAATACCTTAAAAAATTCGAAATTGGCGAGAAAGTGGTAATTAAAATAGACTCGAGTTCCCAAAATTATCCTCATCCTAGATATCATGGGTTGATAGGAGAAGTCAGCAATACTCAAGGAAAAGCTTATATTGTGGATATTATTGTGGGAAACAAACAAAAACACATAATTTCAGTGCCAGAACATTTGAAGAAACATTCAACAACCAATAAATAAGAATTAAAAATATTTTTGGTAGAAAGCTTCTGAAGTTATAATTTTTATAAAATTTGCCACAAGACCAATCTAACTTCCTAAAACTTATTTCAAATTTAGTCTAGACTCTCATATTAAAATATTAAATCGTTATCTGATTTGAGAAAACTAATTTTACCAATTCTTTTATTTTGTATCTTACTTTTGCAAGCGAAAAGGAATAAGTTTCTATAAGTCCAACTCTTGGGGTGATTTTATAGGAAAATACTCTTGTTTCTCTCGGCTCAAATCTTGATACCTTCCATACTAGTTTATCTTTTGCACCTATTTTTATAATTTTATCGGGTCTTACACCAGCGAACTCTTTGTTTAACTTAAAAATTGGCTGAATATAATCTTCAATTAACACATTGTTCAATTCATGCTTTGTTTTATTTATAACCTCTATGCAAACACCAACTTCTTTTCCTTCATCCAACTTATTTATTCTATTCACTAAAAATTTCTTTACTTTTACCTCCCTTCTAAGAGATAAGCTCAACAAAACAATAAAGAAAATTATTGCCAAACAAAGTATCAAAAATAATGAATAATTGTAAGAATAAGAAATAATATATTTTTGATTTGGCAACAACACAAATTCCCATATATATTTATAAGAACTGCCTTCAATTAATTTTTCTTTGTAATCTGTTGCTATAAAAAAAGAGTCTTGAAATTTATCAACAAACACAGAATATTTTTTATTCTCTGTAGTCCTTCCTTTATTATCAAACACCAATCTAGAACCCGAAACAAAATAATAATTCCAATCATTCCTGCTTTCAACCACATTTGATTTCTGTTCAGAGCCTTCAAGATATTGTATTGAATAGGATTTATTTATCCGAGTTATTACCGTTGTGTCTTTCAAAAAACTCGCTTCCGCTACATAAGCCCCATATTCAGAATCTAAAGGGAAAGTAAAACTATTTTCTCCAACAGAAATATTTTCAGATATTCTTTTTATCAGCTGATCTTCTTTATAAATATCTAGAAACAATCCAAAATTTTCCTCAGATTCAACAACCAGACCTAAATTTTTGCCATCGCAGACAAATTCTTTAATCTCAGGTTTCTTCAAATCGCTGACAATAATCTTTAGATGTTTTTCAATTTCATCCTTCCTTGATTTTGCAATTAATTTAATATAATATTCACCTTTTTCTATCACCACACTTGGTTGCAAGAACACAGAAATATTTTTAGATTCTCCTGGCGGGACTGTGATCTGGGAATATGAGAAAAATATCCATGGATACCACCCGACAGAATAAATAGAATATCTGAGTTCATCAGTATAAGAATTATTAATTTCAAACAATAATTTTTTATATTCTCCTTGTTTAACATTCACAGTTTCAAGTCCATAAACCGAACTAATAGAACCAAAAAGAACCAAAATAAAGATAAATAAATTAATTTCTTGCCTCATAATAATTGTTTAATTATATAGATTATATAAACACTAAAATAAGGTGTTGGCCCTTTAAACATGGTTGTGGATGTTATAACTTACTTACAACCTGGGACTATATTTTTTGACCCGCATATCTAGTTGCTCATCTCCTATAAAATATAGCTTTGTATTCGGATTCATGCCGTAATGTTTTCTTGCCTTGGGGTATATCTCTAATAATTCACCTAAAATATAAATCACAAACTCTTTAAAATTAACAAGGGCCTTGGTAACGGATCTATCAGGTTCTTCATATTTTATTTGATATTCCGTCATTATTTCTGTTCCAGTCAAAGGAGTTTCTGAAGATTCTAAAACATCCCTTATTTTATCTATCTCTCCCATAAACGCAATATCCTTACAAATTATAAATATTATTCCACAAATTCATTCTGGACAAATTCTCTTGAAGCATTCAATTTTTCAAAAATCTGATACTCATTCACAGACAGCCCATTAAGTTCGGTTAATTTCGGCACATTTTTCGGAGTTTCTACATCTCTTGTAGGCATCTGCAGGGCTTTTGTCTCTGAGAGTTTTTTCTCAACTTCTTTTGAAAGCAGGAAATCTATCAAAATTTTCCCGTTTTCTTCGTGAGGCGCCCCATTGATCAACATTACCGTGTTTGGGATTATTAGAGTTCCCCTTGGTAAAGAAATATTAAACGAATCAAAATATCCTAAAATTTCCTCGTCTGTGAGTTCAAGTATTCTGTCTCCAGAAATAAACGGCACACCAGCATATCCATATAAATCATGCATTTGTTTTGAATCTTTTGCCTGTTTAATTAAAAGTGCTCTGGCGGTGTCTGCGGGATTCTGATCCGGGAATATCATCTTAACCGGCTTTCCATCAACAATTGCATCATTTGCATCATCTGTGTCTGTAATCCCAATCCAGCACTCGCCTGCAACAACCTGATCCCTCACCATTGAATTGCTTGACACAATTTGTATTTCATTCTCTTTTAAATTTAGCAAAAATTCCTTTGCTCTTTCATCACCCATTATTGCAAACAACGCAGCTATATGAGAACCTGTTGTTCCAAATAAAGGATTTGCAATGCATACTTTTCCCTTCCATTTTTCATCCGTGAGTTCATAAATTGAAATTGGAGCTTCGCTTTCATTAACCAAATCTGTGTTATAAATTAAAACTCTTGCTCTTGCCGCAAATCCAGTCCAGTAACATTCTTTATCTTTATATTTTTCAGAAATATTTATACTACTCACAGAACAATAAGGTTTGGATATAAATTCATTCTTTAATTGTATTGACCTACTCACCTCATTGTTCCAAAAAACATCTGCCCGCGGGTTGTCTTTTTCAGCAATTAACCGATTAACCAACCCAACAGTTTTTGTTAATTCAGTATCATATTTAACTTTAATTTTCATTCCTGTCTTTTCTTCAAACTCTTTCAGGATAGGCTCGCTGTAATCCTGATCATGAGCAACATAAATCACAACAGTTCTGCCAATAACCTCCTGAACGCTCCACATAATCCCCATCACAATCATTATCGAAAAAAAACTTCCAACTAGATAAACAACAATGGATTGGCCTTTCATATATAATATCTGATTTAAATTATCTAAGATAAACTTTAAGTGAATTTACTTTCATAAATTATAATATATTAAAATTTTTAACTTATTCACAATCTCCGCATACCCATAACCCTTTTGAGAATTTCAAATTATTTGTGAATTTACCGCAAACATCGCATATTCCTTTCACGGATTTCTTTGCTTCACCACCAGGATGGATTCTTAACCACTCAATTTTATCAAGTAAAAAAGTTGGTAAAACACTCATAACATCTTTCATAGTAATTATCCCAATAACCTCTTTTTTCTCCAAATCTATCACAGGCATTCTTCTTATTTTGTTCATCAACATTTTATCAGAAGCATGTAAAAGATCATCATCAGGAGAAACATATTTTACAGGAGATTCCATTATATCCTTTACTTTGGTTTTTGAACATTTATTTTTTGCAACTGCTTTTCTGGTGATATCCCTCTCAGACATAATCCCCACCAATTTATTTTTATCAGTCACAAGAACATTTCCTACTCTAAATTCTTCCATTTTTTTTGCAGCGGCCTGAATTGTAGTGTTTGGACTTACTTGAGCTAACTCAGTAGTCATTGCATCTCTTACCCGTAATTTTTTCCTAAAAAAAGATCTTAACATAATATACTAACTAATATATATAGATAATCATAAAATGATTAATTAATCGTCAATTGTCTTAATTCAGTCGGATCTTTTTTGCCAGCCCCCCTCTTAA
>QMZS01000060.1 GCA_003663295.1 Candidatus Aenigmatarchaeota archaeon
CATTATAGTTATGGCAAATCTTGTTGGTTTCTTTTAAAATGATGAAAAATAAAGTTTGTAATTATGAATCTGAAAAGAGAATAAAATTGATGGTTACAAACTTTAAAGGACAGGTAAATATTTATTTTATTATCAGTACTATTTTGTTCGTCTCTCTTTCAATTTATTTAATTTCGATTATTATAGAAATATATCCAACACATCAAAATGATATATCTTCTGATGTTTGGTATTCTAAAGCATATTCAGTTTCTGAATTATTAATAAAAGATTCTGGTTATCCAAAAGACTGGGATGAAACTAATTTTGAAAGAATCGGGCTTGCTTCTGAACCTTACTCTTTAAATTCAACAAAAATTAATGAATTTGAGAAAATATGTAATTCAACAACAAACTTAACAAAAATTCAAAAATTTAGAGATTCTTTTGGATTGGAGAATAATAATTTGGTTGTTGAAATTAATTATTTAAACAATACAAATATAATAAAATGTAAGCCTACGGGTGAAAAAGTTGGTGCAACAGCGCGTATAAAAAGAATTGCAACTCTAAATAATAAATTTGTAGAAGTGATTGTTTATGTCGGGTAAAAGATTTATTTTGACAACTGAAGTTTAGTTAAACTAAGTGATAATTTATAAATTAGTTGAGCTAATGGAATTTATTATGAACAATGAGGAAAAATTAATTTTGAGAGCAATTCTTTTGATAATTCCTTTAATCTTTCTCTCCTCTTTTCATTTTGAACTTCAAGTTTTTCACCAGGTTTTTTTTTCACATGTTATCTGGTTTTTGGAGTTATTTGGTATCAAATCTCAAGTTCAGGGATATCAAATAATAACAAAAAATTTCTCGTCAATAATAACTTTTGACTGCACCGGATGGAAACAGTTTTATATTTTTTGCACCTTAATATTCTTACCTTTAAGAATTAAACTTTCAAGCAGACTTAAAGGTTTATTATTTCTAATTCCTTTATATTTTTATAACATTTTTAGAGTGATTATTACAATTTATATTAGTTCCATTTCTTATTCCTGGTTTAAACCAGTTCATTATTTCTTATGGAATTTTTTGTTCCTTGCCCTGATCTTTATTTTCTGGTTTTTTTGGTATCAACACATGAAAAAGAATTAATTACAAATTATCCAGATAATTCTAGAAAAATCAAAATAAAAAATTCTCAAAAATGTTGGCAATTATAATTAAAAACAAAATAACAGAAAAATTATGAGGAGGCATTATTTTAGTCAAAAACAGGCTTTATTAATATGTTTTACATTAAGTTTTTTTCTTCTTCCAGCAATATCATTAGCAACATGCTGTACTGAGTTACTATCTTCTTGTCCATATGGAAATGTGGATGGCAATAGTTGTAATAATGTTAGTATCGGATCTTATTGTGAAGGTGATGGTGAATGCGGAACAGATAATAATGCAAATAATTGTAATGTATGGGATTGGTACAAGCGGGTATGTTGTGATAATGGTGTTAGTTGTTCTGTAGATGGAGATTGTTGTTCAGGCAATTGCGTGGATGGTTATTGCTGTGATTCTGCCTGCAATGGTGCTTGTGAAGCCTGCAATGTAGCGGGACATGAAGGAACTTGCACAGATGATCATTCTTTATGTAGTGGAACAATTTCTTCCTGCTATTGTAGTGGTGGAGTTTGCCAACCTTGTACTGACCCAGGAGGTTGCAGTTATGCAACTTGTATAGGTCATACTTGCGGAACTGCAGATTATGGGACATCTCATGAATGCAATTCAGCTTGGAAATGTTCTACATCTACAGGGGATGGTAACTACGGAGTTGGAAGCGGAAATTACAAATGCCAAGGATATTGCGATGGGTCTGGGAATTGTGATTACGCTGGAAACTGCTATAATTGCAATGACGATAATTATTATTATTGCGAAACAGGAAATAATAAATATTACCAGGATTATGATTGCTCTGGTGGAACTTGTGTAAAAGACACTCCTTCTTTTCGAAAAGATTGTGATGATTATGACGATGATAATTGTTGGTTAGTTTGTGATACTGGAACTGGAGATATAGATAGGTGGTGTGATGATTGGTATTGCAATAGTGGAACATGTAAAGATTCTGGAAATAACTGGCTCAGAGATAATCCTTATAGTGATTGTTCAGATACAGCAAGTGATAATGATGGAGGAGATAAACCAAAGACATCAGGAACTTGCACAGATTATGAACTCTGTACCTCTGGAGATACTTCCTGTCCCTCCACAGATTATCCAGATAATTGTGCCTCTACAACACATTTAGAAGAATATTATCCTTACTCCAATGATTGCACTTCAAAAGATTATTATTGCAGTGATTTTGAAGTTGCAGCAACAGACTCCTATGGAGATGATCCTACCTACACAGAAACTTGCTATGGTGGAATAGGGGCTTCTTGTTCTTCTAACCAATTTGTAACCTCTTCTCAAAGTGATTTTACAGATCACTGTACCGGAACTTGCGGAACAGGGATAGATTCTTGTTATTTTATAGAATACTATCCTGCTGATTCAGGAGATGCTTGCTCAGGGAATGATTACTGCAAACCAAAAAATTATGATGCAGATCATGAAAGCAACACTTGCAATGCATGTGGATTAAATTGGAATCTTGATTGTTCCTTTGGGGATTGCTCTCCTTCTGAATCTTCAAGCAAAGAGGTCGGTACAACTTACACTTATAATTACTGTTGTGGGGATGATGCAAGTGAATATGCAATAACTTGTTCCTGTAACTTAAATTCCTGTTCTTCTGACAGCACAGATGCCTGCTGCGCAAATTCAGATGATTGTGTCTGGGCAGGTGGGTGTTATTTAAATGGAAATACTACCGACATAGATTCTGATGGAATAGATGAATATTGTAAAGGTAATGAAAATAAATGGTATGCCTATCCAAATATTACTTCAATTTCTATAGATAAATCCCCAATAGACAGAGATGATGAAGTAGATAAATTTACACCTGACACTGAAATAAAAATTACAGCAGAAATTTATGATCAAGATAATAACGACAGGGATAAAGTTTATATAACTATTTACGAACCAGATGGAGTAACAATTGCAAAAGACCAAAGTGGAACATCTATAAATTCAAAACTTATGATCTGTTCTGATACAAATTCAAATCATTGGAGTTGCTATTATAATTACAACCCAGAAGATGGTTCTCCTATTAGAGATTATGATGTAAAAATAAAAGCTGTTGATAACGAGGGTTTGGAAGATACAAAAACAGAAAGTAATTTATTTAAAGTTGAAGATATTTATTTAACTAATATGAATCACTATGGAACAACAAAAGATTTGCACATAACAGGAACAGCAAAATATACAACTTATGATACTACAGTCTCCGGGGCAAATGTAAAATGCTATGCTGAAGACAAAATTTGTTCAACAACCACAGATGGTGGTGGAAACTTTGATTGTAATATAGGGGAACTAAACAAAAATTTTGCACAGTATAATACAATAAAAACAAACACTTTTATCTGCGAGGTTATGGATATTTATAATATTGCGGGTAGTAGGACTTATAATATAACTATCGGATTGCGGGCTACAACTCACACCTGGAATGACACAACCCTTTATCATGATGAAACAGTAAGTTTTAATGTTACTTTTAAAAATGTTGGGGATTTAACTTTTGCAATGGATGACTTATATTGGGAAATCAGTTCTGAAAATGGAACCAACCCGGAAATAAACGAAGATTGTCATAACACAGGCTGGGTAGATGCATGTGGATATTTAGGGAAATATGAAGGAGATCCGCATAATTCTTGTGGATGTTATATTCAGTTTGACCAAAACTTAGTTCCTGGAAACACAGTTACTTATTCTGGTTCCTGGAAAGCAAAATATCATGAATTTGGAGATTATAATTTTAGTGTTTGGGTAGAGTTTCCAGATAATGAAACTGGTTTTACAAATATCGTTGCCGGACAAAAAATAAAGACAATTAAAATATTAGATAAATCGCCAGTAAATCTAACCTTTATGTTTGCTTTGCCTTCCCCTGTTGATAGAGATAAAGAAACATCCAAGACAAATGATAATATTACAATAAGAGTCAATGCAACTGATTATGTTGATGGAGTTCTTGGCGATAATGATGAATTAGAGCAATATTCTACAATTTGGGTGAAAAGTGATCAAAACAATAATTGGATGATCTGCGAAAATGTAACAATGAACCAGATTCCTTATCATAATGCATATTATTACGGGAACTGCACTTGGAACCCACCTAATGATATGTCTGATGTTGATTTAGGTAATTTTAGTGTTAAGTTCAAAGTTCTTGGGTATGGAAGTTATCATGATATTGTAGGGGAAGGTTACAATATTTCTGATTACTCTGAAAATACAGACAAATTTGTTGTTGAAGATATTGATATATCAAATATTGCTTGGTCCTTTGGAAACACAACAGATTTAATTTTTATAGGAAATGCAACCTACCTTTCAAATAATCTAAGAATTAACAATATAACAAATCAAACTTGCAGCCAGCCCATAATTTTAGATATTCCTGATGGAAATGAAAATACAAGAGAAAATATAAATCCGCCAGATTCAAGACTTTGTGGGATTAATTCTTTTGCGCAAGATATAACTTGCACTGTAACAAATGGAAATTTTAGTTGTTATGTTAGAAATATTAAGCTGAATGATACAACAGTTACTTTTTCCTATATTTTAACTGATGAAAAAAATATTTCAGGAAACGAAGACCTAACGATCAATTTAAACGGAACAATAGATGATTTTATCAATATAAGTGATCCGGATGGATTTGTAAATATTTATCAACCAATTAATTATACAATAAATTTCTCAAACACAGGAAACATTGGATGGTTTGGAGAGATTTCTAATCAAACAAGAATAAAAATCTATTCTCCTGCTGGAGAAAATCCTGTAATTCCCTCGCAAGAGCATATTTCTTTAGATTGTGATAACAATAGTTCCTGGGTGAATTTGATGAATGGAACAACCAGTAATTTTTCGCATTTCTTGGGTCATTCTTATTATGTTCTGGGAAAATATAATTATATAACAAATTTAAGTTATTTCTGGTCTGATTCTTTACATAGTATAAATTTCTCTATTACAACAGGAGGAAAAACAAACTACACGGTTGCAGCAATAGATATTACAGATTATAATTTACCCAACAAAGTTGTTAGAGGAAACCAGATTATAGGAAAAGCAAAGGGATATTTTGTTGGTTCAATGGATATAGGTTATTGGGAAGAAATTCAAGGAGATGCATTTAAAGTTACAAACAACACAACAAATGCAATATATTGGGTTGAGAAATGGAATAAAACTTCAAAAATAGGAACAGAAATTCCAGAAACAAACATGACCTGGAATCCTGGTTTTTGGGAAGGTAAAATAAATACCTTTGATTTAAGTTGTGATGATGAAACAACAGTTCATAGAGTTTATTTCCTGATTAACTGGACAGATTTTAATATTTATACCCCTTATGTAAAAGGAGAATTTAAATCAGAATTCTGGCCTTATTTTTATCAAAATTTAAGTGTGATCTGTACCTCAAGAGAATTATTTGAAGTTAATCCAGAAATTACGAATGTTGCTCTAGGAACAGAAAATAGAGATATTTATAATATTTTTATTGAAAATCCAAGTGACAGTCCAGTTGATATAAACCTGACAATAAATTGTGATGATTACCCTGATGCTGTAAATTGGGTAAATGAAAATCATTGGACTATTCATATTCCTGCAGAGAGTTCTACTTCAAAAATAGTTACCTTAGACGAGGCTCCAAGAGTTGGTAACTATGAATTTTCTGTATCGGTAAGAGGAGACCTAAGATATGACAAAAAAGTCTGGTTGAATATTTTCTCAGAAGCGTTGGGTTCTGA
>QMZS01000061.1 GCA_003663295.1 Candidatus Aenigmatarchaeota archaeon
CAGATATTTGGTTCAAATCCGGAGACTTTTGTTAAAGCGGCTCAACTAGTTCAGGGTCAGTCGGATATTATTGATATTAATATGGGTTGCCCGGACAAGAATGAAATCAAGCAGGGAGCAGGTTCAGCTCTTTTGAAAAGACCAAAAAGGATAGGGGAAATTGTAAGTTCAGTGAAAAAAGCAATAGATGTGCCGCTTACAGTTAAAATTAGGTCTGGAGTTGAAGTATGTAATCTTGAATATATAATTAAAATTGCCAAAATTATTGAAGAAAATGGAGCCGATGCCCTGATATTGCATCCAAGAATAGCAAAGCAGGGAGGTTCAGGATCAGTTGATTGGAATGTAATAAAAGCAGTTAAGGAATATTTATCCATACCCGTGATTGGAAACGGAGGTATAAAAACCTTGAGCGATGCAAAGTCAATGATGAAAAACACTGGTTGCGATGGGGTAATGATTGGAACTGCCGCAATGGGAAACCCGTTTATTTTTGAAAAGACAAATGAGAAAAAAACTTACGAAGAGATTAAAGAAACCTTTTACCAATATCTGGAATACGCAAAACATTATGAAATTGAAAATATTTTTTATCTGAGGATGCAAGCTCAATTATTTTTCAAAGGTTTCCACAGCGCGGCATCATTGAGAAAAGATTTGGGTTGTGCAAGTTCAATAGAGGAGTTAAAAAAATTGATTGAGTTAAATGCGGAAGTTTAACAAAATACCTGAAGATAATTTGGGTAAATAACTAACCCCCACCAGCTTAAAACCTGCGGTTTATAAAATATTTTATTTGGTTGGGTCAGTAACCCGACCCATAAATAAAATATTTTCTGTTTCTTTTTCCTGAATTATAAAGATGAATGGGCGGTCCGCTCTAAAAATATCTTTTGGCATTGCAGCGCTTTTTTCATACATTACAACTGCGGTTGCGGCTGCCGCTTCTGTGCCTTTTTCATCAACTTTTATATAAGCCTGGTGGATTACTTTACCAATATAAAGATTTAGAGTTCCATCCATCCCTGAAAAATCTGCGCCAAAAGAAAAGGCGGTTGGCATACCCAAAGCACTTAAAGTATCTTTCATAAAATATTTTGAATCAAATTCAAATTTTGGAATATAAATTGCGGCTAATTTTGTTTTCTTCATTTGATTTTTATATTCTTTTAATTTTTGGGAAGTCAGGGAAGGTTCTATACTTTCAAGATTTTCCGAGGGCAATAAAATCAGCATGGAAATATCTTCGCCTTTGTAAGGCAACTCTAAAATTTGCAGTTCTCCAATATCTGCATAATTAAATGCGGTTTTATCAGGTTCCATACGCATCATTGGAACTTTTACAATATTGGTAGATGTTATTTTAAAATTCTGATTGCTGGTATCAGATTTATCAAATTCCAATTTCCAGGTTCCTTTAAAATAAATTGCATTGGTTAAAACAAGTCGTGTCATTTTATCAAGCACTCCTTCTGGAATTAGCTCCTTAATTTTATTATTTGTTTGTTCTTTAATAAAGGTGTTGATTGTTTGTCTTGATTTCTCCGTTTCTTCAACAAAATCTACATTGGCCGCTTTTCCGCCGTAAAATTTTTCAACCAGATTCATATATTCATCAAGAAAAGGATAATCATATTGAGCCCATAATGTATTTCCTGCGCTTAATTTGTAATGTTTGTCATTTTTATTAATTTTATTGTAAATCGCAGCAAAATTCGGTCTTAAGATATTGTTTTTCGGGAAATGAAAAACAGATATCATTTCATCTGCGGTTTTACCTTTTGCGCCTTCATAGGTTATTGCCAAGGCAGCAGAAATACTATAAGGAGAATAGAAAATATTATTATCTTCGGCTTTATTTAATTCTGAATAAAGTTCAAAAGCAAATTGATTATTGGCATCCACCACTTTTTGAATTCCCAGCGGTGTAGACCCATTATCATCTGCTTGCGGAGGTTGGTCGGGTTGATATGGAAAAAGAAATAATACTGCTGCCGCAGTTACCGCAGAAATCATAAGAATGGTAATTGCAATTGTTAGAATTTTTTTGTCCATATAATAAATTAATAATTTAGCCAATATATAAATGTTATTTTTTTAAAATAGAATCCATTTTCTGTTGCAACTCTTCAACCCCTCCAATATTCTCAATTATTTTATCTGCAAGTTCAAGACATTTATTCAGTTGCTGTTTTTTCTCATCCTCTGAATTTTCTTTTTCTTCAATTTCAATAAATTGTTCAAGACTCATATTTTCTCCAACCCTTTTCCGTTCAATAATTCTTTTATATCTCAATTCAACCGGAGCATCAATCCCAATCAAGATAAAATCCTTGTTTTTCTTCAATTCTTCAACTTCATAAAGGTTCCTTATGCTGTCAATTGCAATTTTATTTTTCCCTTTCACTTTATCCAACGCAAGTTTTGCAAGAATTCCCGGACCGTGTTTTTCCCTGAGTTCATTCCCAATTTTAATCAGATTTTCTCTTTCTTCAGCAAGATTTTTTTTCTTAATTTCTTCTCTTAAAATATCCGATAATGAAAAAGTTTCAAATTCTTTTGATTTTAAATACTCAACGACCATTGTTTTCCCTGCCCCGTTTTTTCCTGTAAATCCAATTATCATTTTAATATTTTGTTTTGTAAATTTCTTTATCATCAATCATATCTTTTTCCTGCCATTCCCGAACCCATTTTTCAATTTCAAATGCTTTGTATTTTCCGTCTTTTGTTACGCAGATTATTTTGTTAAGTCCCGCATTGATAATCATTTTCTTACAGATGAAGCACGGGAAAATATCTGTAGCTTCTTTTTTGTTTTCATACACCCTGTATCCGTAAAGATACATATCTCCCCCAAGCAGGCTCACTCCTGCTCTTGCAGCATTGATTATTGCATTCTGTTCCGCATGCACGCTCCTGCAAAGTTCGTATCTTTGCCCTGAAGGAATATTGAGTTTTCTTCTTAAACAATTCCCTCTTTCAATGCAATCGAGTGTTCCGCGTGGAGCCCCATTATAACCTGTTGAGATGATCTGGTCATTTTTAACAATTATCGCTCCGCAGTGAAAACATAGGCATGTTGACCTGCTTGCGACTTCTTTTGCAATATTCAGATAATATTCCATTTTTGAGGGTCTTTCCATAATTTATTTTTTAAATAGGATTATGGGTGAAAATGGTTTGTCTGGGGAAAGAATATATGCTTCAGAGGCGAAAAGCAGAGAAAACAAGGAAATCCTATTAAGAGGCTGGGCAAGCGCAGTAAGAGATTTAGGAAATATTGTATTTGTTGTTTTGAGGGATTGCACTGGAGAAGTGCAGTTATTGGCAAAAAAAGACAATGAATGTTTTGATAAAATAAAGGAACTTAAGAGAGAAGATGTAATTGAAGTAATTGGAATTCCAATCAAAAATGAAAAAGCCTCAAATGGAGTTGAAGTTAAGATAAAGGAATTTAAATTAGTAAACAGTGCTGAGCCATTACCAATAGAATTTTCAGGAAAAATAGAAACTGATATTAGTAAGAGGCTTGATTACAGGTTTTTGGATTTAAGAAATATAAAGAATAAAAAAATATTTGAATTAAAATCCGCGGTTGT
Organism: Candidatus Aenigmatarchaeota archaeon; assembly: GCA_003663295.1. Taxonomy (GTDB): domain Archaea; phylum Aenigmatarchaeota; class Aenigmatarchaeia; order QMZS01; family QMZS01; genus QMZS01. Next base: position 3,603 of record QMZS01000061.1, read on the forward strand.
TAATTACACAAGAGAATTTTTTACAGGAAGAAATTTTGTTGAAGTGCACACCCCAAAAATTGTTGCTCAGGGGGCTGAGGGAGGAAGCGAGTTATTCCCGATTTTGTATTATAACAAAGAGGGTTATCTCACCCAGAGTCCGCAATTTTATAAGCAGTTAATGCAGGCTGCAGGATTTGAAAAAGTTTTTGAGATTGGACCTGTGTACCGGGCTGAAAAAAGCCACACAACAAGGCACTTGTCAGAATACTGGGGAATTGATTCTGAAATTTCATTTATTGAAAATTATGAAGCTGTGATGGGTTTGATTGAGGATATGCTTTGCAGCATCCTGGATAACATAAAGAAAAACTGTGATGAAATAATTGAACCTTTCAATGTTAATTTTCCAAAATATAAAAAACCCTTTCCAAGGATTACTTTAAAGGAAGCTTTTGAATTATTGGGCAAAGAACCCGGTAATGATTTATCTCCTGAGGAAGAAAAAATGGTTGGGGATAAAATAAAGGAAAAATATGATTGTGATTTTGTTTTCATAACCCAATATCCTTTTGAGAAAAGACCTTTTTACACGATGAAAAATAAAGACAATAAAGAGACCACAGATTCCTTTGATTTGGTTTTCAGGGGTGTTGAACTTATAACGGGGGGACAGAGAGAACATAGGATAAAAATTATTGAAGAGCAGGCAAAGGAGAAGGGTATTTCTCTTGAGTCAATAAAATTTTATGTTAAATCATTCAGGTATGGAATGCCACCTCACGGGGGTTTTGGTCTGGGGCTTGAAAGGTTTATAATGCAGTTTTTAAACCTGCCCAATGTAAGAGAAGCGGTTTTATTTCCAAGAGATGTTGAGAGATTAACTCCTTAATGTTAAATTTTTGTTAATCAATAAGATTGTTGAGTAATTTTTAGTTGCAGATCTTATCAAGGGTTGTAGGTTATAGAAACTTAAATCCAGTTAAAATAGTTTATTTATCAATTATAGGTATTTATTTATGATTTTCAGATTTAAAGGCATGTCTCATTCTGCGGAACTTTTTATAGGTCTGATTACATGCGTATTCATCCTTATGATTGTTTTTAAGCTTTTGGGCATGTCCGGGGCTTATGCTCAGGAACAGCAGGCCCAGATTACCGCAAAAAATATGCAGACTGCGATGAACAGCGTGTGCGTTGGACCAAATGGTTATTCTATGGAAGTGGATGTTAATTTCCCCCAACAATTAAATTCAGCCGGAGAAAATTTGTTGTTTTCCCCGTTCTCTGAGGAGCCTGTAAAAGATGCTGTGAGATATATGTCCACTATAAGGTCTTACGGGGACCCGTGGTATGTAATTTATTATGAGAATTTTCCTTTAGGAGAAGAAGAAGGCTGGGAAGGTTGGAGCGAAGTTGCGGGAACAAGAATCGCGACTGTGGCAACTTTGGGGATTGACCAGGCAATGTGTTTGGCTTCTGTCATACCTTTTACTTCAGTGGGAAAGAGGATGGTTAAATTAGGATGGAAAGGTTTTAAAGCCGGGGCAACTGGAGGGGGGTCACTTGTGTTGGATTACATGACTAAAGCAGTTAAAACCAGAAGGGCTGCGGAGCATACTGGCAGGATAAGAACCCTTTTGGATAGAGGGATTACAAAACTTAAGCAACAGGAAATATTTTCAAACAACATTTATAAAAAAATGGTCGCTTCCAAAAATAAAATAACAGCCCCTTTGGATAATATTTATATTTGGTTCACGACACATGGTTCTGTTGAGTTAACAAAACATGTAAAAGCAAGCGGGAATTTAAATATGCTTGCTGATGACCTCCCAAAAGTTTCTGATAACATCTTGGATACTCCGGCAGGGAATAAACTTAAGAAAGAATTATTGGGCTATTCAGATGAGGTATTAGTCAAGGAAGGAACAACTAATAGAGGAGCAAAAGAAGTTGCTGAGAACCTAAAGAAAATTGCGAGAGGAACTGATTCAGATAATTTATTAAAAGATTACAGCCGTAGCGCTGCGGAAAGAATGGATGGTTTTAAACTGGCTGTCCAAAATCCAGCCTATCAATTTGAACCCAAAGAACAAAAAGCAATTACTGATTTAATAAATAAACTTGAGGATATTGGAACCGGAGGAACTTCAAAAATAACCTCCGAGGAAATAGAACAGGTTCAGGAGATACTTGTTAAA
>QMZS01000062.1 GCA_003663295.1 Candidatus Aenigmatarchaeota archaeon
AACAAAACCAACACAACAATCTGTAAGATTATTAAGGGAATTGGGGATTTTCCCGGATTTCATTGTTTGCAGGTCTCCTAAAGAATTAGATAATGTAAGGAAGGAAAAAATATCTTTGTTCTGTAATATTTCAGAAGAGAATATAATTAATAATCCTGATTTAGAAACAATTTATGAATTACCTCTTGTTTTTGAAAAACAGGAATTTGCAAAAAAGATTTTAAATAAATTAAATTTAACTGAAAAACAGATGGAATTATCAGAATGGAAAAATAAAGTAGATATATTAAAAAATGCTGAGAAGGAAGTGAATATAGGTATTGTTGGAAAATATATAAGTACAGGAAATTTTGAACTGACAGATTCTTACATTTCTGTTGAAGAGGCGGTAAAACACGCAAGTGTGGCTCTAAATATAAAACCAAACATTTTCTGGGTGGATTCAACAAAAATAGAACAGAAAATTTCAAGTTTGGATGGAATTATTGTTCCCGGTGGATTTGGATCTTCAGGGGTAGAAGGGAAAATTAAAGCAATAAACTTTTGCAGGAAAAATAATATTCCTTTTTTAGGTTTATGTTTAGGTTTGCAATTAGCTGTTGTTGAATTTGCAAGAAATGTATGCGGGCTTGAAGGAGCTCATTCAACAGAGATAGACAAAAACACAAAATACCCGGTTATAGATATATTGCCGGAACAGAAGAAAATAAAAGAACTTGGAGCAACAATGAGGCTTGGGGCTTACCCAGCCGAGTTAAAGCAGGGAACAAAAGTTTATAATTTATATAATGAATTTAATTCTATCAAAGAAAATAAAGTTTCTGAGAGACACAGACACAGATATGAACTAAACCCAGATTATTATAAAATTCTTCAGGAAAATGGAATGGTGTTCTCAGGTGTTTCCCCAACCAAATCTCTTGTTGAATTTATTGAGTTGCCTGATAATAAATTTTTTGTTGCCACACAAGCGCATCCTGAATTAAAATCTAATTTATTAAATCCTTCTCCTTTATTCTATGGATTTATTAAAAGTTGTATAAAATAATTATTGAATTTTTTCATACCTTCTTGCTTTGACTAATGGAAAGGAAATTACAAAGAAAATAACTAATCCTGATTATGAAACCCCGGAACTCAATAAAATTGTAAATATTAAACAAAAGTAAGATAACATTAACAATATATGCTAATTTATTGAAGAGTCCTAAATTTCAACCCCTATTATATATTTTATAACTTATATTTTGCTAAATTTTTTCAACTTCTCTCGCAATTAATTCCAGATTGCCTTTATAATTAGCCACTTTTCCAATAATCTCAACCACGTCTCCTTTCTTGAAAGAATTTTCTTTGGAATTAAAAATAATAATTGTCAGGGTTTTTTCATTTCCTCTAATATCCAAAAACATAGTCTTTGATTTTTCTATAAAAGTGATTTTTGAGATTGTTCCTTCTGTTGAAATAACTTTCCCCACTAGGTTTTTATCAATAGAATCAATTTCAACAAATTCAGGGTTTACGAAAATACAGATAAGATATAAACCTATAAGACCGAAGATAATTGTAAATAATGATAATTTAATTAATTTTCTTTCTGAAAACATAAAATAATAAAAACAAAAATTACTTGCTTATTGAAATCTCTATTGTTGAAACATTTATTTTTCCTCCTTCTTTTGCTTCTACTTCCTGTGTCCCTATTTTCACTTCACCTATTTTTGCGTCTTTCGCAAATTTATTCTTCACTATCTGTACAATATCCACTGCGCTGCTGATTGATTTACCTCTTGCCTTTACGATCACTTCACCTTTTTCTTCTGATAGTTGAGTTATGACTGCAAGGACATAACTCATCAAAGGCTTTTTTCCAACCAAAACTTCGTTATCTGCCATGTTATATACTAGTTCGTTAGTTAACAACATTTTGAATCATTGAATTAACTACTCACTTAATAAATTTAGATTAAAATTTTAAATATCAATTGTTATCTGTTTTGCAAAGTGTTCACCAGATAAGTTTTCAGTAAAATAACAAAAATACATTTGAAAATTATAATTATTAAATTATGTTCACAGAAATAGAACTATTTAATTTCCGGTCGCATAAGAGAACAAAACTGGAATTTTCAAAAGGAAACAATGTATTTATAGGTATTTCCGGTTCCGGGAAATCAAGCGTTTTGGATGCAATATGCTTTGCGTTATATGGGACAATGCCAAAATTGCAGAAGAGGAAGATAAAGATTTCAGACCTGATAATGTCAAAACCTTTTATAGAAGAATCAGCCAAAATTATCCTGCGATTTGAAATAGACAATAATAAATACGAGATTACTCGTGAGATCCATACAGGCAAGTCTTCAGGCGCAGAATTAAGAAAAAACAACAAATTAATTGCAATTAATCAATCACAGGTTACTGAAGCGGTTGAACATATACTTAAGATAGACTATGATTTATTTTCAAAGGTGATTTACGCAGAGCAAAACCAGATGGATTATTTCCTCACAATCCCGCCGGGGAACAGGATGAATCACATTGATGATTTGTTGAAATTATCAAAATTTGAGTCCGCAAGGTCAAAAACCAATTCAATCATAAACAAATTCAAAAATCTTAAATCTGCAAAATCAGACACAATTATTTCAATTAAGGAATCTGAATTAAGGGATAATAAAAAACAGGTGGAGTTGAGTTTAATTTCTCTAGAAACTGAAAGATTACGTTTAGAGGAAGAGATAAAGAAAACAAACAATTTGTTAAATAAAAATGAGCTAATTTATAAAGAATCTGAGAAATTGAAATTAGAATTTGAATCCAAGAAAAAACAATTTATTGAACTTGAAGCAAAAATCTCTGTTTTTAGGAGTGATTTGGAGAAGGAGGATATTGGAAGTATTTTTAAAATAGAAAAAGAATTTGAGAAGAAAAAATCAGAACTTGAAGCAATTGAAAAAAAAGAACTGGAACGCGAGAGAAAGATTTCAAGCCTTGAATCTACTTTAAAAGAACTTAACCATTCAATAACAGATAAAAAAATCGCGCATGAATTTCTTGCAGGATTTGACATGAATAAATTTGAGTTATTGAAAACAAAAATGGAAGAACTAAAAGAATTTCTGGTTGATAGGAAATTAAGAAAGAAGACACTTGATGAAGCAATCAAAAGTCTGGATAAAGTAAAAGGCACCTGTCCCACTTGCGACACGGAACTTAATGAGGAAAAAAAAGAAAAACTGATAAAATCCAAAAAAGCGGAATTGGGCGAATTAGACAAAGAGATTATTAATTTTGAAAAACAATATTCTGAGATAAAAACCAAATTTGAAATAGAAAATAAGAATAAAGAAAAAGCGACCTTTTTTATTAACAGATTAAAACAACTTGAAAACACAGAGGAAGAGTGCGAGAAGATAAAAAATATGCTGGCAGAACTTAAAACAAATAAAATAGACTATTCTAAATTAAAAGAAGAATATCTTGAATTAAAAATGAATTTAGAGAAATGGAAAATACTTGAGATGAAAAAACAAAAATTAAAAGAATTTGAGGAAAAAAAGATTTTGCTTGAGAAAGCGATAAAACAGATTTCATTTAATGAAGCAGTATTTGAGAATCTCAGGAAAGAAGTTGAAGAATTAAAGAGAAATTTATTAGAGTTGAAACTAAATTATAAACACAAAGAAGAATTAAGAACTGAGAAACAAGAACTGATGAAACAAATGATAAAAGATATTAATTTTCTCGAAAAAACAAAAACAGAAATAGATTTTTTAGATTATTGTGTGTTTGTTTTGACTGATTTTTCAAATACTCTTGTTGAAATCCAGGAGGTTCTTAGGAAAGAATTTATTGAGACTCTTAATGAAGTAATGAATGAGATATGGGATTATGTGTATCCTTATGAAGATTATACAAGAATAAGATTTAGAATTGAGGACAGGGATTATATTTTGCAACTCTGCGACCTTAAAAATAAATGGATAAATGTGGATGGTTTTTCTTCAGGGGGAGAAAGATCAATTGCATCTATTGTATTGAGAATTGCACTATCTGTTGTTTTGGCCCCTTATATGAAAATCCTTGTTTTAGATGAACCTACTCATAACCTAGATTCAAATACAATAGATAATCTTACTGAGATATTCAGGACAAAAATTATAGATTTGCTGGATCAGGTGATTATAGTCACTCATGATGAAAGACTTGTTCAAGCAGGAACCGGCAGACTATATGAATTTATAAGAAGGGCTGGGAAAAAAGAACCAACTGAAATAAGACAATTGACGATTAATTAAATGTTTGAAGATTGTTTATTTATAATTAATATCTTATTATGTTAAGATCTTTTTTCAGGAAAAAATTGCGTGTAAAAGATGCGATGACAACTGAATTGGCGCAAGTATCGCCAAATACCACAATTCAAGCCGCTGCAAAGAAAATGGAAGAATTCAGAGTAGGGAATGTTCTTGTAATTGATAAAGGTAAGTTGGTAGGACTTGTGTCTGAAAGGGATATTACAAGAAAAGCAGTTGCAAAAAATAAATCTTCAAAAACAAAAGTAAAGGATATAATGGAGAGTCCAGTAAAATATATTTCTCCTGAGGAAGACCTTTTACATGCTTCGGATAAAATGCTAATGAATAAAATAAGAAGACTACCTGTTGTGGATTTGGAGAAAAAAGAAGTAATAGGGATAATTACAATGAAAGATATTATGAGTGTTTTACCTACATTTTTACTTGATAAGATAGATTGGTTAAGGATTCACCCAGGAGGAGAAGCAAAAAAACAAGTAAAGGGAATATGTGAGGTTTGTGGTAAATTCACAAATAATTTAAAATTCTCAAGAGGCTTGTGGGTTTGTGAAGATTGTGAATAATTCATTCCAGAGGTATTAAACCAACTTATTTTTAATATTATGTTTGTGAATATTGTAAATTTTATTCTTAAATAGGTTTAATATCTTACATTTCATCCATCTTTCAGATAACACCTTATTAACAGAGGTTAATGAATGCGATGCAAAGTGAGCGAAGCGAACGGAGTTATTTCATTTTGCGGTTGCTTGTTTTTAATTTCTATTAATTTCATGAAGAAATCCATATTTCTCTTGACAAATCTTAATTAAATAGTCAATAGAAATTTTTTTATCTACACCTATTACTCTGACGGACAGCACCAATAATAGGTTATAGGATCACTTAGGCAGCTCCAAGCCTTACCATAGTTTGTGGTACCCCCTACACAAAGACCAGTGTCAGTTGAACAACCATCAGCCGGCACATCAGGTGCATAAAGATGAGCCCCAGCAGTAGCAGCACATGGTTGTTTATTCCATATCTTTACATCATTCATATTCTGTGTCCACTGTGTTTTACAACAAGCTAAGGCATCTTCCGCTGAAGCAGTTGACTTGACAACCACACTATAACTTTTATCAACTGTTTTACTCCATTTTCCTGTTGATGGATTAATTTCTCTAACCCATCCACTCGGACATCCATCTATTATCCACATACAAGCGCCCTCGGGAAGATCTCCCCAACCCTTACTCACATCCTTACAATTAGCACCGTTTTCATCACAGTACTGGTATGCTTTCACTTTATCAGAACTGTTATTACCAAGTTGGATGTTTCCACTCACATCTAAATCCCCCTCAATTGCTGTAGCTTTAAGAGTTGTATTTCCACTCACAT
>QMZS01000063.1 GCA_003663295.1 Candidatus Aenigmatarchaeota archaeon
ATTTGGTTACAACTTCCAGATTCTTATATTACCAAACGATTCCCACATAACCACCATAACTCCAAAATTCTCCACCCCATAATTTTTTTCTAGTCTCAGGAAATCTTTTAAACATTTTTTTGCCAGTTATGCTCTTGATAATTTGCATAACCCTTGATGGAGAATATCTGGGTGGAGAAATAAACAAAATATGAACCTGATCTCCGTCTGAACCAATTTCTTCTATATCAAATTCGTATCTTTTAGCTATTTCATTAATCATACTGCAAAGATGATCCATATATTCTTTTTTTGTTAGAACTTTGCGTCTGTATTTCATCACGATGACGAGCTGATAATAAATCATGAATAACTTGCTGCAATTTATCAAATATACTTGGGAACTAATCAAGACTCAAAAATTCCTTTTTATTTTTCTGCTCAATATCCAACTGGCTCCCGAATTTATTTGCCTTAAATCTTCCTGTTTCCGGATCTCTCCTGAAAGTTATGTTGAAATTTCTGAGGAAATTATTCAGCGCTTCATAAGTTGGTATTATTTCAGCTTCGCCGGATTTTGATGGTTTCCCTGTAAAAAATAAAATCCTGTTTGAAATCTGGGAAAGCAAATGCAAATCATGGTCAACAATTATGGCAGTCGCCCCTTTATTTTCTATAATCCTCTGCATAATTTTAACTAACTGCAACCTGTGCTCAATATCAAGAAAGGCGGAGGGTTCATCCAATAAATATAACTCCGCATCCTTTGACAAACACAAAGCAATTGCAAGAGTTTGCAATTCCCCGCCGGATAATTCATCAATTCTCTTTTTATAAAGTGTTTCCAAGTGGAGAGGATAAGCAATTTGATCTCTAAACCCTGCGGTCTTTGGAATAATCTCCTCAACAAGACCTGAATAATCCGGGCACAGATATTGCGGTTTATAGGATATGCTGACTTTGCCTATTTTCCCTTTATCCGCCTCAATCTTATTTGCAAGAATTTCCATGAAAGTTGTCTTTCCGATTGCATTTGGTCCAATCACCCCAAGAATTTCCTTTTTGTAAATATCTCCCCTCTTAACTTCTAATCTGAAATTTCCCTGCTTTTTCTCAATATTTGTGAATGAAATCAGTTTGTCTATTTTCATGTTTTCCTGCATGCTAAGGTCAAAGGTAATTTTTTCCCTTCTTAATCTCACATTCTCCGCAGGAAGGTAACCATTAAGATAAGAATTGATTCCTCTTAAAGAAGGATATAATGTTGAGACCACCCCGTAAACACCTGGGGAACCATACAATAAATAAACCTCATCCGCAATATAATCAAGCAGAGCAAGGTCATGTTCAACAACAATCACTTCTTTATCCTTCAACCGATTTTTTAACAGGTTCATTATTTTCATTCTTGAAATAACATCTAGATAAGAAGAAGGTTCGTCCAATAGATATAAATCAGCTTCCTTTGAAAGACACAAAGCAATATTTAATGCTTGCAGTTCTCCCCCTGAATAATTATCTTTTTTGGTGATATTCAATTCCTTTACAATTGATTTGTCAAGTTCATCAATATCAACTGGACTCAAAACCTGAGGCTTATAAGATAATGTTTTTTCCCCCTTCAAATAAACCTTTATAATTGTGGGCAAATCATCCAAATTTGGTTTAAGTTCTCCGGCAAGAACTTTCACTGCTGTGGATTTTCCTATCCCATTTCTCCCCACCAAACCAATGATATTTCCTTTTTTTGGGACAGGGAAATTGTACAACGCAAACTTGTTTTCGCCATATCTGTGAATCAGACTTCCAATTTTCTCAGGAGTATTAACAATTTTTATTGCCCCAAAAGGACATCTATTCACGCAGATACCGCACCCAACGCAGAGCTGTTCATCTATTACTGCACAACCATCAATCTTGATGCATTCTTCGTCCAGCTTGTTTCTTGGGCAGACATTCTGGCATAAATTCTGGCATTTCTTAGGCTCGCATCTTCCCTCATCAATAACAGCAATTCTCATGTTAAGCTAAACCCAGACTGGGTATACTTAAGAGTCCATCTGAAACAACCAATAATATCAAAAATGCAAGCACGCATACGAGAATAATCACCACCAATAAAACCGGATAAGAACCTAAGTTTTCGTCTCCCATAAATTACAGGTTATTTACTTTTTATTCAGGGATTCCCGGGAGATTTAATATATAAAGTATTAATTTCCTTTTTTGGTTGCAATCATATTAGGTTTCAGGCTTAATTAATATCCTCCACCACCGAACCAGATAGCTCTTGCTTCTTCTACTTCTGGTTTGGAGACCTCTGTTGCGTTGGCTTTCCATCTTGCGATGAATGCCATTAATTCTGGCATGTCAATTAGGTTATCTGAATTTGTGTCTGCTTTGTGGATTTGTGATCCTTCATTAGGCACAAGATAATTTATCCTTATAAATGTTTTTAGATGACTTCCGTATAAATCTTTGATTGCGAAATAATAACATCTGTCTAGAGTTGCATTGATGGTGAAATTCGCTCTATAATTATTATCCTGATATCCAAAGTTCTCTTCTCCTCACCCGCCAGCTGGACTGCCAGGTACAATTGCAGAATTATTATAATTGGTATCATTTTCAAAAGGAGACGTGGAATACCGAACCTCAAACGTTTCATAATGAAGTTTATATGCACTAAATGAATGCCAGTCAATATTAAATTCTCCATCGCCGAAATAGGTGGCAGCAACACTATTAACCAAAATGAGAGATTCTTTTTGAGTCCATTCCATTATTTTCATTTAAAAGTATTGCGATTCTTATAATTTGATTAAAATAATATCAATAAACATATATTATGAATTTAAAAAAAGGTGAGACCGCTGCGGGGAGAGCGGGATTGATTTCAGTTTTACTGGTAATTATAAAATTAATCGTAGGGTCTTTATCAGGAAGTATTGCTTTGATAAGCGATGCCCTGCACAGCTTTGCTGACCTGACTGTGGATATTATCTCTTGGGCAGGTCTCAAAATTGCCCAAAGAAAACCAGATGAAAAATTCCATTATGGATATTATAAAGCAGAGTCTTTGGCCACCTTATTCATTTCATTTTTTATCCTATACATTGCGGTTAATCTCATATTTGAGGGTTATTCAAGGATTATTGTTGTTTCCGAGATAACAATGCCTTTTATTGCATTATTTATTGCTTTAATATCATCCCTAGTTTCATTCTCAGTGTCAAAATACCTGCGAAAAATAGGAGAAACCATAAATTCCCAAGCCCTGATTATAAACTCAAAAGAACGGTTTCTTGACGGCATTTCCTCAATTGGGGTTTTTGTCGCGATTCTTTTGAATTCTTATGGCATTTACTGGGCAGAAGGGGTTATCACGATCATCATAGGAGCAATGATCTTAAAAATAGGTATTCTCTCGCTAAAAGACTCTATTTTTTCTCTGATGGATATTAGTCCGGTCGAAGAAGAAAAAAATGTGAAAGAAATTATAAAAAAAATAAAAGGGGTGGATGATTATTCAGACCTAAAACTAAGAAAATCAGGACCTTTTGTTTTCGGCGAAGTCAAAATAAATATTAAAAAATCCGCTTCAATCAATAAAGCTCATGAGATTGCGGATGAAATTGAGAGTAAAATTCATAATGAAATAAGTTCTATTAAATCATTCATAGTTCATGCCGAACCTTATAAAAGCGAAAAAAATAAAATTGCAATCCCAGTTCTTAACCAGGATGGTTTAAATTCCAAAATAATGAATCACTTTGGAAGAACGGATTATTTTATGTTTCTTGAAATTAATAAAAAATCCATCAACAAGTTCTATTTTAAAGAAAATCCTTACAAAAAGAAAAAACTAAGAACCGGGCTGGATGTTGTTGATTTTATCCTGAAAGAAAAAGTGAATATTTTAGTAACTAAAGAAATAGGCGAAATATCAGTTAACAAATTAAGAGATAATCTTGTTGATATTTACAAAGCAGAAGGAGGAAACTGCGGCGAGATTGTAAATAAATTCCTTGAGGGAAAATTAATAGAGATGAAAAAACCAACCAGAAAAAAAGATTGAACAAACAATTTTCTTTAAGAATAATTTTCCAAAAGATATTATGGCAAAAATACTTGTTGGTTCTAAAAACCCAGTGAAAATAACTTCTGTGGAAGAAGGATTTTTAAAGTTCTTTAAAGATGTTGAGGTTATTGGGATTGATGTTGATTCCGGGGTTCCTGACCAGCCAATAAATAATGAAATATTCAAAGGCGCAAAAAACCGGGCTTTGGAACTAAAAAAGAAAAATGAATTAAAAAATTTGGAGGGAGATTTTTTTGTTGGACTTGAAGGAGGAATAACTGAGATTCATTCAAAATGGTTTAATTATATGGTGGTTTATATTATTGATAATAAAGACCAAACAGGCATCAGCATGTCTGATCATTTTGAACTCCCTAAAATTATTGTTGAGAAACTTTTGAATGGTGGGGAACTTGGTCCAGTGATAGACGAATTAATTGGTGATTCAAATATAAAACAAAAAAGCGGGGCAATAGGATTTTTCACAAAAGATATTCTTAACCGAAAAGACCTATGCAGATCTGGGGTAATAACTGCTTTGATTCCTTTCATTAATAAGGGGTTATATTTTGGTGAATAATTTTTTTAAAGTTAACTAAACTTATATTTATTTATAAGTTTTGTCGATCCATCTCAAATTTAAAACCAATCATAAAACCATCTCGAAAATTATCATTCCATCTGGGCAATCCTCTCAGTTATCATAGCAATAAAAATTATCAGGAACCCAAGCACAATTGAAATAACCAAATAAAGAGGATTATATTCCGGGAGCATGATATACTGAATACTGTTCTCAAGAACTACGTAGATAGAAAAAGTTAATGCATAATAAGTGACATATTTTATCGCCCCGGATGATTTATCATAAATATAAAGCAGTTTCCCAGTTAAGAACGTTAACACAGCAACAAAAAAATATGACAAAGAACCCTGAACAAAACTTAAAGCAGAAACCAAAATATTTGAATTTAAGTATAGATTATAATCATTATAACCCTGAACAATCCCTATAGTAACAAAAGCCAAACTAAGTATATAACAGAAAAAAGAAACCTTGTCTTTTGAAAAAGTTGCGCTCAGTTCATTAACAAAACTAATAACAAATCTTTCCATATGGAAGGCTTTTATCATTAAATAACCGCCAATCACCCCAAGAGTAACTCTCCAACCTAAATCACCAAATAAAGAATATAATACCAAAGCTATTGCGGGCAATCCAAGAACAATCTTACTTGTCTGAGGGTCGCTTACAATATCCTTAAAAAAATTAAGAGCAACATAATATCCGCTCTCGAGTTGTGAACTCTGCCTGACAACAATTTTAACAACAGATAATATCTGCAACTTTGACTGAATTATGGGAATCAAACATTCATCTTCCGCCCCATCAGAAACAAAAACTGCTTTTTTGATGCCATATTCTTTAATTATTCCTTCCAATTGTCTCACAATTTTTATATCAGATTTAATGCCAACTTCCCTGTCACCGGTAAAAGTAGCTAAATGAACTTTTTCACCTTGTTTTTTTAAGCTATCATATTCTTTTATTGCCCCAAACAAAGAATTTGCATCACTTTCCCCAGGATCCTTAATTGCAAGATTTTTTGCCACATCTAAATTTTCTTTCCTTCCGGTTA
>QMZS01000064.1 GCA_003663295.1 Candidatus Aenigmatarchaeota archaeon
AGATAGAAATGCAAGCAAAAATGTTGCTATAAAATCTCTCTTAGAGCGGAACTTACAAGTCGCAACTTTAAGACCCAGTTTTCTAAGAGATGAGGTTTTTGTAAACAACCTCTTACGTCCAAAGGATATTGAGTTAATTAAATCTATTGTATAGATTTTAATTTAATTGATGGAAAGCCACTCAACTTGTTGGGTGGTAGTTTACTAAAAATTCTTATAAATAGTTTAATTGTATTATATTAATATGAGAAAATCAAACATATTTTTAATAATGTTCTTAGTGATGATTGCAATGAGTTCTTTAGTGATGGCAGAGACTTTTGAGGCTGGAGGTGTAGTGAGTTCAAGCGGTGGCGGAGGTTGTGAATATAATGTTGGTACTATTGCTGATTTACCTCGATTATCTACAGATGTAGTTCCTGATTATATAGGAGCAGATGATGGATATTTATTGTATCTATATTGTAGTTGGGAAACAAGTGATGGACAAGGGGAATCTTTAATACCTATGAATGCAGGAGATATGTGTCCTTATGAAGGACAGGTAATGGAACTTGAATATGGCGACAATACTTATACTGCAGTGATAACCACAATTGAAGCAAATTATGATGAAGGATGGCAGTTCGGAAATCCACAAATAGTTAATCAAACCGAGCAAGTTTATAATGCTTGTTATCCTGAACCAGACGCAGGATTTGTGTCTTCAGTGGTTGCATTCATTTTAAACTGGTTGTGCGGATTGTTTAGTTTTGGATGGTGTGCGGTTTAATATGAAAACGAATTTTTTTGATTTTTCTTTTATACTTAAAAATAAATTAATTATGAATAAATTAATTTTGTTTAGTGTGATTTTAGGGTTGTTGGTTAGTCCTTGTTTTGCAGATGCTCTTTATGAAAAATATAATGTAGGTGATGATGGTTATGCTTCAATATATGGAAGTACTTGGAGAGGTCAGACTTTCACAGTAGGAAATACAAGTAACGGTGTATCTCATAATATTACAAAAATTAATTTAAAATTGTATAGGTATGGGGATCCAGGATTAATTAATGTATCTATAAAAGCAACAGATGGAGATGGAAAACCAATTGGAAATGATTTATCTATTGGTTCAACAAACGGTGATACTTTGACAACCGATTCTAACGGAGAATGGAGAGAAATAACAATGTCTAATTATAGACTTCAAAATGGAATAAAATATGCAGTAATCGTCAAAGCAGTTTCAGGAAATATTTTTAATAATTTGAGATGGAGGAGGGATGAATCTTCACCAACTTATTTAGGTGGAGAATATGTTTATAGCACAGATTCGGGTTCTTCTTGGTCTTTATCCGATACAGAAGATTGGATGTTTGAAATTTATGGTAATTATAGTTCTCCTGTTTTTTCTGTTTCTTTAAATTCTCCTGCAAATCAAACTATTACAAGTGATGAAACTCATGATTTTAATTTTACTGTTTCAGGAAATGAAGTTATTTATAACTGTAGTTTATATTTGAATAACTCTTTTTATGGAAATAATGTTTCAGTTTCAAATAATACTTCTACTATAATCACAAGTTCATCAATTCCTGATGGATTTTATAAATGGTATGTGAATTGTACTGCGAGTTTAGTTACAAATAAATCAAAAACAAGAGAAATTACAATAGATTTAACAAATCCTGTTTATTCAGAAAGATCTATAAGTTCCCGTCAAGTTGGAACAAATATAGAACATAGATTAAAATGGAATGATTTAAATTTAAGTGGAGGTGGTTATATTTTTTCATTTTGTAATGGAACTTGGGATGGTTCAAATTGTAACTATAACGGAGATCAAGTGTGTTATCAAGAAACAGCAAATAATTCAAGTGTAGATGATGGTAATTGTACTCTAAATTATACAGGGGTTTATTCTTTTACTGGTAAGTGGGTGAACAATCAAAGTGTAATTGATGGAAGTTGGGGTTCTTATGGTGAAGGTAATGATTCAGATTCAATTCTTTATATAAATTATACAAAACCACAACAAGCTATTGGTGCTGAATGGCAAGTTAAAGATCATGGCACTACTATTAATTTATCCATTACTAATAGTTGTTGGAATTACAATAACAACATAATATCTCTTAAAGTACAGGCTTCACATAATCATTGGACTAAATGGTCTTGCAGAAATAAAACTGGTTGGGAGACTTTAAGATGGTATCATAGTGATTCATGGGCTTATTCAATTATTTATGATGATGTATATGAAGAAGCAATTTATTGGAATTTAAATGGTTGGATAGATGATGCATATGTTCAATTTAATTCTTCTCATTGTAATGAGGATTATTCAGAATGTTGGTCTAATGTAACTAAATTAATAACTTCAACAGAAAATGTAAATGTTTCTTGGAAAGTATGGGTGAATGATTCGGTAAGTAATGAAAATCAATCAGAAAATTTTGTATATCTTACTATAAATGATACGATTCATCCAGCAATCACCACCCAGCAAATTTCCACAAACTACTACAATGGAACTGTAAACCTCTCCGACATAAATTTAGTTACAGACAAAAAATCCCTTAATGTAAATGTTTCCGCCACAGACGCAAATCTTCAGTCGGTATGGGCAAGACTTTACAATTCAATAACAGATTATATAATGTCTTTGGTTTCAGGCACAATTTACAGTGTAGATATTGATTTAAGCAAAGGCTCTTATAATATTTCTTCTTTCGCAAATGACACAGCAGGAAATGAAAACAACACAGCAAACACTTCAGTAACTGTAAGCGACTTTAACCTTTCAACTTATTTAACTCTTTCATCAGATTATTATTGGGACACTTATTCAGAAATAACAGCAAACTCAACAATAAATAAAGTCAAATACATAAACGACACAGGCACAGGAGTTTCAGATAAAATAAATGTTTTAGGTTATTACATTGATGGAACTGAATGTGAGGTAAATGATATTGCTCAAAGTGTTGCTGGGGGGGTATGCGAATACACCCACACAATAAATAAAGGGGATAACTGGGATGATTTAGAATTATATGATTCTAATTATGGAAATGGAACACCTGTAACAATAACTGAAACATCTGTTGAGGTGGCAAATGACAGCGGAAATGAAGTTAAGAAAAGGAATGTTACAATTTCTTATTATCTTCCAAACGGCTCATCTGCTCCTGCTGGAACATTCACAAATTCCACGAGTTTGAATATTTGCACAGATAGTGATGTAGATGTGGCAAATTCAGAATTTTTAAGGTATTATAATGGAACTGAATTTGTAGATATTACTCCGACAAATAATGCGACTTGGGAATTAAAAACAGTTGGAAGTAAGAATTTCTGGGTAATAAAAGACGATTATTGCGGTTCGGATGGTGTGTTGGACTTTAAAGTAAAGGTTGTTTCTAATAATTAAAGTAGTTTAATATATCAAATAATATATAATTATGAACATTAAAATTATTTTAGGTTTAATACTCTTATTCCTATTGATTCCATTTATTCAGGCAGATACTTTTGAATCTGGCGGGGAAATAATCACAAATCCAAATGTAACAATTAACAAACCTCTTTCAAATTATAATTATACTACAACAAACAGAACCCTGAATATAACTTATTCAGACACGAATCCAGATTCCTGTTGGTATTCTATTGATAATTGGACAACAAATACAACTTTTAATTATTCAGAAGAAACTTATTTTACTGCAGGACATGATTTAAATACATTAAGAATAGGCTGTAATGATTCTTTCGGAGCAATAAATTCATCTGAATCAGTTAATTTTTATGTATTTACTCCTCCTGTTTTTGTTCCTCCAACTCCAGCAACAAACTGGAATTCAAACGGGAATAACTCTTTTAATGTTGAAGTTAATTTGAACTGGTCTGCAACAGAATGCCAGTTTGAATGGAATTATTCTGTAAATACAACAATGAATTTAGTTAATTCAAAGAATTTTACTTTGACAAAAGTTGAAACCTCTAATGGAAATTATTCTTATAGAGTTTTTTGTAAAGCAAGTTCAAACAGTTACTGGGGAAATTCTTCTGAAAGATATGCAATAATTTATAATTCTTCAGGAGACACAACTCCGCCAGAAATATATAATATCCAACCATCAGGAAATCCTGAATATTCTTCTGAAACTTATTCAGTAACTTTTGCATTTAATACAAATGAACAGGCTATTTGTGCATATAGCACATCAGACGAACCTTTCTCAAATATGACAAATATGTCAACGACAAATTCTACAACTCATCAACAAACCATAAGTGTAAATTCAGGATGGTCTTATACTTATTATATTCGTTGTCAAGACCTTTCGGGAAATGCAAATAATGAATCTAAAACTGTTCGTTGGAGTGTTGCAAGCACAGCCAGTGGAGGTGGGGGTGGGTCTCCAACAGTTTCCATCTGCGGGAATGGACTTTGCGAACCAGGAGAAACCAATATAACTTGTTTTAGGGATTGCGGTGATTTTCAGTTTATAACTAATCTTCCTTATCTTGTAATTTCAGGTTCACCAGGATCAGAACTTAAGTGCTGGGGGGTTGAAAGAGGTTGTGCTATTCGTATAATTAACAAAGAAAATTTCACAATTCCCATTTCTGTTATACTTGAAAGCAATGATGAATCTGTGGGATGGATAAAACTTAGGAATGGAAATAAAACCGCAGACCAATTAGATTTTGATATAGTGGGGGATTCTTCACAATGGGTTTATTTTATAATAAATATTCCTGAAAACCAATCTTATGGAGAATACCAAACTAATCTGAAAATTACTGGTGGGATTAAAACATTGATTTTTCCGATAAAAATGAATATTCAGAAAAGACAGTTATTGAGTGTGGATAGTATTTTGTTTTGGTTGTTTTCTCCTGTTTTTGATGATTATAAAGGATTAAATTGGGGAACATTAATCATAATCATAACTTTGTTTGTATTTATGTGGAAAATTTACCAGAATGGAAAAAAAATAAGATATTAAATATATTAAATATTCTATAATTATGCACCTAAAAAATGTTTTTTTGATAGCATTAATTTCAATTTCCTTATTTTCAAGTTTAGTTTTTGCTCAAAATAATATTTCTAATCCCGATATTCTTGGAAAATTACAATTGTGGCTGGAAAGCGAATATACTTTCCCGAATGGAGTAAAAATAGAAATGTGGGTGCCTGTTGCAGTTCTGATAATTATTTTATGGTTTATTAAATTGATTTGTGATTATTCTATTCTTAAGAGACTTGAAAGAAAAATATCTGGATAATTTCTTATAAATACTTTAAAAACAATATATATTTATAGAAACATTGGAAAAACTCAAAGCCTTACGGCAGAGTAGTTTTTTCTGAATCTTGGCAAAAGGGGGGTTCCCAAAAACCCATTTTCGCTTATAATCCAAAAATTTCTAAGTTCATTTCTCCACAACTTATGCTGTTTCACAGAACTTTACATAATTATATTATATTTTGGGTTATTTAAGAGAATTTTTCTTTTATATTTAAAAAGACGTTATAATTATGACTTTAAAAAATAAGAAATTCTTAAGTATAATAACAATTGCAGTTTTATTCATTTTTGTGTCTCAAGTTGTTTTTTCAGTAAATATTGACGGGGATGCAAATACAGTTAATGCGACTTATTTTTACCAGAATGGAAGCGAAGTATGGG
>QMZS01000065.1 GCA_003663295.1 Candidatus Aenigmatarchaeota archaeon
TAAAATCCGCCTTTCTGAATTCATAAGCTCCGCTCGCAAATTTGGTCTTGCAGTTTTTGCATTCCCAGATTCCGAAAGCGGTTCTTCTCACAGTTTCTTCTCTTGCGCAAACCGGACAATTATGCTGTTTCTTTGAGGTCTCAAACACTTTATTATAACTTGCTCTCAGTTTTTTCCCATATCTTGCACCAAATTTTCCTGCTGCCTTTGCTTTTTTTGTTGCCATAAATAATAATAAATTTTTTAAAGAAACCCTATTTATCTAATGTAATGTATATATGAGTCGGATATTTGGCAATCTACTTAAAACATTTCTCTTATTTATAGGGATTTTATTCTTAAGCTCCCCTATATTTGCAGTTGCAATTAATGTAACCTCATGTTCAATTCTCGGGGACACAAATGGGGAATATAATTTAACCGGAGACATCACAGATATGAGTTCTGAAATATGTTTAAAAGTCACTGCAACCGGAATTACAATTAACTGTCGGGGATATAAAATTTCAGGAAACGGAACAACAGGAATTTATTCAAACAAGTACAACACAATTATAAATGACTGTGTTTTGGAAGGCTGGAATAAAGGAATTCATTACGAAGGTTCCAATAATGGAGAAATTAAAAACACGTCAATTTCCTCATGCGGAGATGCGGGAATTTATTTCTCGGTATCTTCAAATAATATTCTTAAAAACAACATCTTAAACAATAATTATTATGGAATGAAAATGGGGTATTCTTCAAACAATAAAATTTATAATAACCTATTTAACAACTCAGATAATATAAACTTTTACGGGCTGGGCTCAAATAATTTCTGGAATACAACAAAGCAAAAAGGCACCCGAATATATTCTAATGGAAATTATATGGGCGGAAATTATTGGGCAACCCCAATTAAAACAGGGTACTCAGAAACGTGCGCTGATAATAATGAAGATGGGTTCTGCGATGCAGGTTATAGTCTAGATAATTTTTTTGGAGACAATTCTTCCAATGTAGATTATCTTCCCTTAAGCAATAAATACGTTCCAGATATAGTACCTCCTGAACTGGAAATAATTTCTCCTTCCGACAACCAAATTTTCCATAAATTCACTTTAGAGATTACTATTAATGTTCAGGATCCAACTTTGCATTACACAAATATATCTATAGGGAAAAATGGTCAGGTTGAAAATTACACCACCACTCAGGATAGCGGAATAGTTACTGTTAATTTAAGTGTTTCTGTTGGAGGTTATTATAATATTACAGCCACTGCCTACGATTTAAGCGATAATTCAAATTCAACAACGGTGTTTCAAATCTTAACCCCTATCGGAGTTACTGAATGTTCCAACCTTGATTTGCAGGGAGGAAAATATTACCTGACAAAAGATATAACAAATTCAGAAACCGCAAGTTGCATAAATATTCAGGCAGATAATATAACCTTTGATTGTCAGGAACACAGAATCTATTGTTCTGGGGGAACTTATACTTCAGGAATCTATTTAAACGGAATTGATAACACAAAAATAAGAAATTGCGTAGTTAATGGGTGGGACTATGGGCTCTTATTGGAATCATCTTCAAAAAGCAAAATCATAAATTCAACATTTTTCAATAATGCCATAGGTATGTTTTTCAACATAGCATCAAATAATAAGATTTATAACAATATGTTCAATAACACAAAAAATTTGGAATTTTACGGAACAATTTCCCCAAATTCATGGAACACACTAAAACAAAAAGGGGTTAGAATTAATTCTCCAGGAGATTGCATAGGAGGAAATTACTGGGCAAATATCACCGGACAGGGGTATTCAGATTACTGCGAGGATTCTGATATGGACGGGTTTTGCGATGAAGAATATAAAATTACAGAAGACAAAAACAATGAAGATTATTTTCCATTAAGCAACAAATATGTTCCTGATTTAGATGCTCCAAACACAACAATAATTGGGACTGATGATGCGGGAAATTCTTATAATTTTGGAGACTGGATAAATGCAGATTATGTGGAAATAAATTTAAGTTGTTCTGATTTGCGTTTAGGGTGTAACAAAACGTTTTACTGTCTGGATTTAAATAATACCTGCGCACCTGATTTAATATATTCTGAATCAATTTCTATAGGTTCTGAAGGAACTAATTATATAAGATATTACAGCGTGGATCTAGCAGAAAATAAAGAACCATTAAACACAAGAACAGTCAATCTATTATCCAGCACCTACAAAATATTAATAAATTATCCATCAAGCAATTCTTACTTAAATAATCATGATTTTACCGCAAGCCTTAGTGTACTAGATAATAAAACCATGGATTATATTATTATAATCCTGAGCAATTCAACAGAGATTATAGAAGAAAGAACTCTAACCAAGAACGGAACTTTCTTAACAAATTTGTCTGTTTATGAAGATGGAATTTACAGTATTTCCGCAACTTTTTATGATAAAAATGGGTTTAAAAATGAATATGTTTCAGAAAATATTATAATGGATACAATCCCTCCAATAATAACTTCTTTTGAATTAATGGCTAAATATGATATTGGAAGCAATTTTATTCCAGTCTGCAGGGCAGAGGATAATTTAAAAGGTTTCTTTAATGGATTTGTATCTGGATGGGATCCATTAACACCTGGGGAACAAATAGCAACATGCACTGCAACAGACGATGCTGGCAATTATATCATAGAATCCAGAAATTATGAAATAATAGCTTCAATATGCGAAGATAACCAAAAAAGATGTATGGGAAAACAATCGCAGGTATGTTTTAATAATGCTTGGGTCACAAATGAGGTCTGTGATTATATGTGCAATTCCCTTACATTTAACTGTATGCCAAAACCACCTGACTGCGAAGGAGAAGAAAAAAGATGTCAGGGGGATGATTTGCAAATATGCGCAAATAATTCCTGGAAAACATCTAAAATCTGCGACCTTGGATGCAACAGTACTTTACTGGATTGCAATAGTTCAAAAAATCCAGTTGATATGTCTTTAATAATTATACTGGTCGTTGCCTTAGTTTTTGTAATTGGGGGAGCAGCCATTTTTATGTATTTCAAATCAACAAGAGAACCTGAAACTGATGATTTAACTAAAAAATTTGATGACATTAAAAACAAAATAAGAGAACTAAAAATACAGGGAATTAATACAGCCCGTTCAGAAAAAGAAATTAGTCTTGCAAAACAGGACGCAAATATGGGTTTAAGTGAAATGGCAAAAACAAGATTGGAAGCAATTGAAAAGAGGCTGGAAAAAGCAAATAAAGTAGTTAAAGAAAAAGTTACTCAAAACAAATCTCCAAAACCACCAGAACCTCCCAGTAAATAATTATAAATAACTTTAATTATTACTTATTAATGGCAATAAACTATGAAAAGTCAGGTAAAGAAAAAATAGAAGATATTATAGATAAGATAAGAAGAGATGATTGATCCAAAAGTATTTTAAATAGTGTTACGGGAGGTATAGGAGCATACGCAATTTATGTGGGGTTGGTAACTAGAGATAATTATGTGGTTGGTGCTGGTGCACCTTTAATAGCTAATACTTTCTATGACCTGTACCAGAATGTAAAATCAAAAAAACATGCTGATAATTTAAAAGGATACTTTCAGGAAGCAGTAATTTTAGATAAACCCGAAGAATAAATCAAATTTTATTTTTAATACTTAGCATTAATTTAATCCCTTTTTGTTTTAGTTCAATTTATCCAACAAAAGTTATCTGCTTTGAAATCTCTCTTTGAATAGGCAATGGTCTGAAAGGCATTCCTTTTGTTTCTTCTTTAACATAATTAACTAATTCCTCATATTTCATCTTCTTAACTTCCCCGGATTCCCTGAATCTTACAGGCAAATCCCCGTCCATTTCTTTTTCTCCGAGAACAATACTCATTGGCACCCAGTCAATTTCCCCATCTCTTATCTTTTTCTGGACGCTTTCTGTTCGGTCATCAACTTCAACCCTGATATTTTCTTTTTCTAATCCATCTGCAAGTTTATTTGCAAAATCAATATGCTGGTCAGAAACTGGACATAATCTTACTTGCGATGGTGAAAGCCATAAAGGAAGAATCGGGTTCTTTCCATCTTCTTTCTGGGTTATAACGCAATTTTCAAGCAGACTTGCAAGAGTTCTTTCTATACTTCCAAATGAAGAGGCGTGAAGAATTACAGGACAGTTTTTCTTGGCTCCGTCTTCATCTATGTAACCTATTCCAAATCTTTCCCCATCTTTAACATCCCACTGAACTGTTGAAACCTGTATATTTGCGCCCTGCTCTGAGATTGTCTGGTACTCATTTTTAATCGCATAGTAATGGCTCATTTCGGGCATTAATTTGAAAAATGCTGGAATCTTCATTTTCTTGTTTATATCAATCAACCATTCTTTGTTTTCTTCATAAAAATCAACTGTGCCTTCCCATCCAAGCACCCACCGACCATTTGCAATGGTGTCATCCATAAGACCAGCAAACTTCTCGCACAGGTAAATAAATTCTTTCTTTGCTTCTTCAACAGAAGAACATGCCGCATGCATATCAGTCATCAAGAAATTTCTTACTCTCTGCAATCCTGAAAGTTCGCCTTTCTGTTCCCTGCGAAAACAGGTTGCTTCCTCGTATACTTTCAACGGCGATTGTTTGTAACTAAAATTAATTTTTTGCATGAACGGGAATCCAAGAGGATCGGAAGCGTATCTTAACAGGAATTTATCTTTTCCACCCATCACCCAATAATCTCTTTCATGGAACTCATTCATCAACTGACCAACCTCATTGTGGTCGCTCCTTATCAACAGAGGATTTTTCATCTTAACTGCACCCCACTCCCTCGCAAGTTTGTAAGCGTAATCCAAAATCAAATCCTGAATCAAGCAACCTTTTGGATACCACTTAAAATGTCCGGAATCAGAAACATCGCAATAATCCACAAGTTCCAGTCTCTTCATCAACTCAATATGTTTTGGTTCTCCTTTCTTTTCTTTTCCTTCAAGTTCGTTTCTCACAAATTGCCGGAGTATTTTTATTTTTTTGTCTTCGGATTTAAAAATCTCGCAGTTTTTCCAGTTCTTTTCTGTGATTTCATAAGTCTTTCCATTCTCATCCGCAAGAACAAATCTTGTAAACTCGCTCTTTTTCTTCTCTTTTTCTTCAATTTCTTTCTCGTTTGTCACAACCCGACTTAGTTCTGCCAATGGATGACCTTTGCATTCAATCCCAAAACTTTTGTAATAACCAAAAGGAGCTTTGTAAAATTCAAATTCTTTCTTTAATTTTTCTTCAAGTTTCTTTTCAATTTCAAGGGCTGTTCCTTTTGAAGCTGGTTTGCTCCCGAATAATAGATGAACATAAGGATAAAGAACTATTGTTTTCTCATTTACCTGCTCAGTAACTTTTTTTATCTCTTGGAAGGAATTCTCAGCAATTTTTTCAGTATTGGTGTCCGTTTCTTCAGCAGTCCAGAAAACCACCAGACATTGCCCAATCTTCCCCTCTTTTTCCCCGGAAATCTCAATATCTTTTAATGCCTTTTTTGTGGCTTTAAATTCGAGTTTATTTGAATGGAGTAATAAGAGTCTCATAAAACAATTTAAAAAAGA
>QMZS01000066.1 GCA_003663295.1 Candidatus Aenigmatarchaeota archaeon
CAATAATATTTATAAATTCTTTCCTCCAAGGAGATATAATGAATTTCATAATTTCACTCATTTTAATTTTCTTTTTCTTTGATTTCTTTTACTTTTTCTTCAAGAATTTCACTTAATTTTATGAAATATAAAAATGCATAATCTTCATAATTTGGAAGAAACAAAGAAAAACTGCAAATATACTCCCCTGCTACTTGTTCGCACGCTTTTGGAATATCCCAACCAATAGTTTCTATAAGTTCTAGTGCTCTATATGCTAAATTTATTATTTCATTTTCATTAATTACTTCTTCGATTAAGGCCTTCCTATTCACATCTTCGTTATATGAAATCATTTTATCACCAAAATATTCCCATTTTTCCCGCTAAATTCTATTCCAAAAGGTGGGTCTGTTATAACCAAATCAGCATTAACATTATTCCAATCATTCATATCCTTTATTTCAAATTTTTCTAAAAGCTTCTTTATAATCATCTTTTCACCGCTCATAATTCTCTTTGTTTTTTTGATTTTATTAAGCAAAATTTCTATGTAGGGATAAAATTTGTGATCTTAGTATATCATCAATAATGGATATAAAGTCTTTGAATTTGTTTTTAAATAATCTGTCTATAGCATTGCAACTAACCAAAATCAATCTAAAAAAGAGATTTCTCATTGATAAAATTAAAATCTTATTTCAACAATTGCCGTTATCTTTCTTATAATTAAAATAAAGAATAGTCTACAAATTATGGAGATGAAAGAGATAGGAAGTTATATCTTCCTTCTTGGGATAATTGTAGCAGTAGTTGCAGGGTTGGCAGTAAATTACATATCAGCATATACAGAGATTATAGGTGTAATATTGGTGATTGTTGGTATAATTGTTGGTCTTCTAAACATTGAAGCAGAAGAAGTAGAGTCCTTCTTAATTGCAGCAATTGCTTTGGCAGTTACAGGAGGAGCAAGTTTTGGAGCTTTAGGAACAATAGGTCTATACTTAAGTGCAATTGTAACAAATATTGCAACATTGGTTGCTCCAGCAGCAGTAATTGTAGCAATAAAAGCTGTCTATAAATTTGCAAAAGAATAAATTTATTTTTTTATAATTTTTTGGTTTATTTTATTAATGAAAACCTATGTTTTTTTAATTTTATTGATTGTTTTAACTGCGCCATGTTTGGCAGATAGCTATATCATAACCCCTCCAAATCAACAAGTGGTTATTTCTGGATTCAGTGGAAAAGAAATAAATTGTACTCCAATTTACGGAACAAATTCCTGTTCTGGAGAATTAAACGAAACTCTAGTTGAAGAATTAAAGGCAAAAGGATACAAAATTTATCCAAATCTGAAAGTTTATGCTTTTTTGGATAAGTCTGTTCCGCAGATTCAGGCGGATAAATTATGGAATATTTCTGTAAATGGAATAAATTTAACTGGAAAAGGACAGACTATCTGTATTATCGATACGGGAATTGATTATAATCATTCTGCTCTTGGTGGAGGGTGGGGAAATAAAGTTATTGCTGGATGGAGATTTTTGGATGGTTGCACTATAAATAATCAGAGTTGTAATTGTACCTACAATAATTCTGCCTGTTATGATGATAACGGGCATGGGACTCATGTTGCTGGAATTATAAGTTCTACAAATGAAACTTATAGAGGAGTTGCTCCTGATTCAAAATTAGTTGTTGTTAAAGTTTTAAACAGTTCTGGTTCTGGGTTGGAGAGTGATCTAATTAGCGGGATAAATTATTGTGTTGATCATTCAGAAGAATACAATATTTCTGTTATTTCAATGAGCTTGGGAGATGAAACTTATCATAATACTACTTATTGTGATAATTGCTCGCTACCTTTAACTTCTGCAATAAACAATGCAACTGCAAAAAATATTTCTGTTATTGTTGCAAGCGGAAATGAGCATAATTCAACTGCCATTTCATTGCCCGCATGCATTCAGAATGCAACTCCTGTTGGTTCTGTGAATGGTGAAGATTCAATTTCTAGTTTTAGCAATTACTGGGATTTGCCAATTCTCTTTGCTCCAGGCGAATCAATTTATTCAACTTGGTCAAATGGCTGGAGTTTTGATTCTGGAACTTCAACGGCAACCCCTCATGTTGCAGGAGTTTTTGCCTTGATGAGGCAATATTTAAGTTTGACAAACAAAACAAAAACACCGCAGGAATTAGAGGATTTAGCAATATCAACAGGAAAAAATGTAACAGCAAATGAAAACAATTCAAGAATAGATGCTTATAATTTTTATCTTGGTTTATCTTCTACAAATTTAAGTGAATGTACCGAAATAGGTTCCTCAGGATACTACAATTTAACAGGAAATGTTTCTTCAAATGGAACATGCTTTACAATCAAAGCACATAATGTTACTTTAGACTGCAAAGGATATAAAATAATCGGTAATACTTCTGGATATGGCATCAACATTACAAATTACAACAATGTAACAATAAAAAATTGTATTGTGATGAACTTCAGCGTTGGCGTTAATTTATATTCTTCCTTAAACAATATCTTAACCAACAATACAATAAATAATAGTTCTCAGTACGGAATCCGTTTAATTTCTTCTTCAAATAATACACTAATTAACAATACGGTGAGTAATAATAATGAAGGGATTTTAATACAATCTTCCTTTAGTAATACAATAACTAATAATTTAATTGTAAATAACTCATATGGTGTTTATCTGAATTCCAGCTCTATTAACTTAATTTATAATAATCTCTTCAACAATACAAATAATTTTAATTTTATTAGCAATGATACAAATTACTGGAACACAACAAACCAGACAGGAACAAGAATTTATTCAAATGGAAATCGGATAGGGGGTAATTATTACACGAATTCTGCTGGGAATGGATATTCTGATACTTGTGTAGATTCAAACAAAGATGGTTTTTGTGATATTCCTTACAATTTAACTGGTGACGGGAATAATACGGATTATCTTCCTTTAACTAACATAAATCCTGAAGTTATGATTATTGAACCTGTTAACTGGTGGTATTTTTACAATAACATTATTGAATTAAACTTGAGTGTGAATGAGACTTACTCAATAGATTACACCAATGTCTCGGTTATAGATTATAAAGGTACAATTGTTAACTCAACCACAACTTCGAAAACAGGAAATTTCAAAATAAACATTTCAGTGAGTGAATCTGGTGTTTATTGGGTAAATGCAACAACTTATGATAATTTTGGTGGTTCCAATTCAGATTCTGTTCTTGTGGTTGTTGATTTAACAAACCAAGGCACAAACCCAACACAAATAAATCTAAGTCTAAGTGAAACTGAAAATTCAACTATAGGAAGTTTTGAAATATTAAACGGCTCAAAAGAAACAATTCTTGGTTTTTCAGACTTTGGTCTTTCATACTTGTTCAATGGAACAATAGGAAATGAAAATAAAAGTTTTCTATTTTTGGTTCCGGAAAGCAAAAATTTAACAGCAAATCTTACTTGGTCAAATAATGCTACAAACCTAACTCTAGAATTGAAAAATCTGCGTAAAGGAGAGATACACAAAAATACTTCTTCGGGAAACAATTATTCCTATATTGAATTGAATTCCTCAAATGTAGATTATGGATTTTGGAAAGCAATTGTTTCTGGAGATGTTTCTGGAGCAAGTGAGAATTTTAGTTTAGAAATAAGGTTGAAAGGATATCTGTTTGATATTAATTTCACTGAATTGGGATATTATATAAATACCGAAAGTATCGCAGCAGAAGGTGAACATATCAGATATTTTTATGTACCTGCTAACAGTATAGTAAATATAACTTTATCAAGTAATGGTGGGAGTTTTTTAAGAATATCCTTATATAACTCTACAGGAAGCCAAATTAATTCCAATCTTAGTTCAAGTGGTATAGCAAAAATTTCAGAAAATTTGGTTAAAGGTTTATACAAGATAAAAGTAAAAAACCAAGGAGTAACTAGTAGTTATAATTATAATCTTACTTTTGAATTTTCACAAATCAACTTTACAAACCTTGGAAATTTAACACCTGAGAAAAAAGTTGATACATATTTCAAATTGTTTCAAAATCAGGGACCTGTGGATGGAAAGTATATTGGTAATATTCTTGTCCACTCAAATAAAACTACAAATTATCTGCCTTTGTATTTAAATTATCAGACGCCAATTTTAAAATTGAAAACTAACTGGAGTAAAAATTGGTATGTTGGAAATCAATCTTTAGAAGCTGGGGAAAATGATTACAATACCACAAGAAATCTATATTTAAATATAAACCAGTCTAAAACTTTGAGTTTTATTATAAACAATTCAGGTGATTTAAAACTTGAAAATCTTAGTGTAGTTTATACAAATTTTACAGGTAGCAAGAATTTATCTGCAACTCTTTCTGACCTCTCTGGCAATATTTCGTCAGGTAGTGACAGAACCCTAAATTTAACAATAGAGAATCCTAAAAATTCAAGTTATTTGGGAAATT
Source organism: Candidatus Aenigmatarchaeota archaeon (assembly GCA_003663295.1). Lineage (GTDB taxonomy): Archaea > Aenigmatarchaeota > Aenigmatarchaeia > QMZS01 > QMZS01 > QMZS01. Next base: position 4,489 of record QMZS01000066.1, read on the forward strand.
ATTCAGGATATTTTTATATAACTTCAAACAATGGTAAACCATTTAATGATTTGAACTTAACATTATGTCTATCTGTAGTTAATAAAACCATACCAAGATTAACCTCTGAAAACAATATTTTTTACATAGACCTTGAAACAAATCTTACAAATTTAAGTTTCTATATTTATTTCTATGATAATACAACCATAGATAATCTTTGGGGTAATAACAGAAGCAGAAATATAACTATAATTTATCAGGGGGATGAAGCTTACCGTCCATATATATTTAATAATTCAAATTCAACAAACTTAACATTTAATATTGGGTCTAATGGTTTATTTTCAGTAGAGTTCAATGCAACAGGTTTTATAGAGGGTGCAGATACAAATTTTATAATAGTCACAGAAAACTTGATTGATGAATCAGGAAACAAAGTAACTGAAAATTTGAGTTTTGATTTAAAATATAATATTGATATAGAATCAACAATACAAAATAAAAATTCAATTGTTAAGGGATATGATTTTATATTAACTGTAAATGTTTCGAAACCAAAGGGTAGTGCTACAGCACAAAACATTAGTGTTTGTTTAGAGTTGCCAGATGGAATAAAAAACCAAACCCCTGGATGTGTTCCAATTGGAGATTTAGGTGAGGGAGACTGGAACCAGACAAACTTTACCCTGAATGGAATTACAAAAGGGAGTTATACAATAAATATAACAGCCAATTCATCAGATGGTAGTTATGTAAAAACAAAACAAACAGAATCATTTAATGTAAGATATGGGTATTTATCTGTATCTCTAAATGATAATACATCAAGCTCAAAAAAAGCAAATACTTCATTTACTGTTTATGTTGAGATTGAAAACACAGGGGACTGGGCAGCTTTTATAAATAAAATTGAAATTAAAGTTTGTGATACAACAAAAACACTAAATCCTTCAGAAAAAATAAATGAAGGTTCTACCAAATACTATCAGGCTTCTGGATTTAAATGTAGTTCTACTGGAGATAAACCTATTTATGTGAAATTGTCCGGAGTAGAAAATGCCACAAATCAATATTCTGATTTTAAAAAAATTGGTGAAATAACAATAACAAGTTCTTCTAC
>QMZS01000067.1 GCA_003663295.1 Candidatus Aenigmatarchaeota archaeon
AGAGATATAATTATTATCTGCGAAAGTCCTTTGATTGAACAAGATGGATTGAAGATGAAGAAAATTATTGAAAAACTGGAAAAATAATCAGACAGGTTCAGATTTAAAAAGAGTTTTGTCCATATCTTTAAATTTATAAAAATACTTTCCTTCCATATACCAGAACATTTGTTTCCGCAGTCTCTTCTACAAAATCAACAGACAAGCAATCAAGCTTATGCAGATTATAAAATTTAATAGAAATCCTAAATAACTTGTCAATATAGATAATCTCTTATTTGACAACTTTATATATTATGAAGAAACTTGACAACTTGATCTCAGAATACAAAAGAGGAGAATGCAAATTGATAACCTTGTTTAAAGAAATAGTTAAATCAAAGGGATTTCTCTCTTTTGAAAACCTGAATTATTTAAGCAAAAATCTGGATATTCCTCTTGCAAAATTATATACAACTGCAAGTTTTTACTCTTTTATTCCAACAGCAAAAAAAGGAAAATATATTATACGCGTCTGCAATAATCTATCATGCAATCTTAATGGTTCGGAAAATATAATTGAAGTATTAAAAAAAGAACTAAAAATAAACCTTGGGGAAACAACTGGAGATGGAAAATTCAGTCTTGAACTTACTTCATGCATTGGGCAATGTGATTCCGCCCCTGCAATGATGATTAATAATAAAATATATACAAAACTTGACAAAACCAAAATCCGCAGAATACTGCGCGAATTAAAATAATATGCAAATATTAAGAAAGTCGAACTGGGAAGGATTTAAAAAAATAACAAAAATGAAGAGAAAAGAAATCATAAACAAAGTAAAAGAATCAGGATTAAAAGGAAGAAGCGGTTCCAATTTCCTTACAGGTCTCAAATGGGAATTAATTGGAAAAGGAACAAGATATTTAATCTGCAATGCTGATGAGGGAGAGCCGGGAACATTTAAAGACAAATTCATACTTGAAAACAATCCTCAATTAATGATTGAAGGTATTGCAATAGCCTCTTATGCAATGGATATTCATTCAGCATTTATTTACCTAAGGGGGGAGTATTCTTACCTTAAACCAAAACTTGAAAAGATTATAAAACAATCAGAAATTTACCTGAAGAAAATAAAACTAAATATAGAAATTGTTCCGGGGGCTGGTTCATATCTTTGCGGAGAAGAAACCGCAATTCTTGAATCCATTGAAGGAAACAGGCCTATTGTGAGACGAAAGCCGCCTTATCCTTCTGAAAGTGGTCTAAACAGCAATCCCACCTGTATAAATAATGTTGAGACTCTTGCAAATATTCCTCTTATTTTTCTGGGGGAGTGGGATAATAATTTACAGTTGTTCTCTTTATCAGGAGATTTAAAAAAACCGGGAATTTATGAGATTGAACTTGGCACAAAACTTGAACATATTATTTCCTGCGGTAAACCAAAAAAAGAATTAAAGGCTGTTTATTTTGGGGGTTCCGGCGGGTGCCTGCCTTATGAGAAATTCAAAAATTTGCGTGTTGATGAAAAGACAATTTCTGGAAAAGGCGCTGTACTTGGTGCAAGAAGTCTGATAGCAGTTGGAAAAGACAGGAATATTGTTGATATATCAAAAACCATAAGTGAATTTTTCGTGCATGAAAGTTGCGGTTACTGCACTCCCTGCAGAGAAGGGAATTTCAGAGTGCTGGAACTTCTTGATAAAATAAAAGATAGAAAGGCAAGAATAATCGATGTGAAACTTCTTGAAAAACTTGCATATCACATAAGTGACACTTCTTACTGCGCACTTGGTGTTTCATCAACAACTCACCTGAAATGCGCATTAAAATATTTTAAGGATGAATTTAGAGTATGAAAATAAAGATAGATGGAAGGAGGTTTTCAGCAAAAGAAGGAGAGACTATTCTAAATGTTGCAAAAAGGAACAAAATATATATTCCTACACTATGCTATCACCCTGATTTAAAACCGCAGGGAAGATGCAGGGTTTGCCTTGTGGAAGTTGACGGGAAACTGGTTACCTCATGCAATACAAAAGTAATGGATAATATGGAAATATTTACAAACACCAAAAGAGTTAAGGAAGCAAGAAAACTAAACATAGAATTGATATACAATAATCATTCCGGGGAAAAAGAACTTGAATTTTCAGTTGTCGCAAAAGAACTTGGAATAAAGAAATCAAGATTTGAAAAACCCAAAAAAGAAATTAAATCCCCTATGGAAAGAGATAATATGAAGTGCCTGCTGTGCGGAAGATGTGTGCAGGTCTGCGGCGCTATCCAGAGTATAAACAATATTGAATTTACAGACAGGGGAATATCTACCAGAATATCAACACCTTATGATATTTCTATTAAAGATTCGGCGTGCACTTTCTGCGGACAATGCGCTTTATATTGCCCCGGAAATGCTATAAGGGAAAGAGCTTACAATGAAAAAGTTGTGAGAAGCCTGATGGAAGAAATGAACAAAATAATAAACAAAAAGAAATTCATTATTGCGCAGACTGCCCCTGCTGTAAGAGCTTCACTTGGGGAAATGTTTGGGATGAAACCAGGAACTCTTGTTACAGGAAAAATGGTAACAGCGCTAAGAAAACTTGGTTTTGACAAGGTCTTTGATACTGATTTTGGGGCAGATTTAACAATAATGGAAGAAGCAAATGAGTTTGTTGGGAGAATGAAAGAAAAGAAAAATCTTCCATTAATTACCTCCTGCTGTCCCGCATGGATTAAATTTGCCGAGCAGACTTTTCCTTTTTTGCTTAAGAATATTTCAACCTGCAAATCACCCCATCAGATGCTTGGAGCAATCGCAAAAACATATTATGCTCAGAAACTTAAACTGAAACCTAAAGATCTTATGATTGTTTCCATAATGCCATGTATTGCAAAAAAGTTTGAGGCGCAGAGACCTGAAATGAAAATATCAGGGTGCAATGATGTTGATGTTGTTTTAACAACAAGAGAGATAGGAAGGATAATAAAAAAGGAAAAAATTAACTTCACTGATTTAAGAGATGGGGAATTTGATGATCCTCTTGGAATTTCTTCTGGGGGCGGAGCAATATTCGGAGTGACCGGAGGTGTGATGGAAGCAGCATTAAGGGTTGCTTATGAGATTCTTACAGGAAAAAGATTAAAAGAAATTGATTTTAATCAGGTAAGAGGATTTGAAGGTATACGTGAAGCAGATATTAAGATTGATAATAAAATAATAAAAGTTGGTGTGGTGCACGGGCTTGGAAATATAAGAAAATTTATTGAAAGTGATAGATGGAAAAAATATCATTTCATCGAGATGATGGCATGTCCCGGAGGATGCATTGGCGGGGGAGGACAGCCAAGACCAACAACAAATGAAATAAGAAAAAAAAGAATGGAAGCCCTTTACAGGCAGGACAAAAAAATGAAAATAAGAATGTCAAACAAGAATCCTGCAATTAAAAAACTTTACTTAGAATTTTTAGGTGAACCTCTCGGAGAAATGTCAAAAAAATTGTTGCATACGAAGTACAAGAAAAGGAAAGTTAAATATACTTAAATTAGATTTTCAAATATTCTCAATAAATATAATTGCCTTTTTCGTAAAAAACCAATATAATGATTATAAAATAGCCCGGCATTGCTCGAAAACCATACTGGGGACTTAATAAATGGATTATATTGAGAATTTAAATAATAAATTAGTAAACAGTTATGACAACAATTGAAAATCTGACTAATGCATTTATTGGCGAGAGTCAGGCAAGGAATAGATATACAATATATGCAAAGATTGCAAAGAAGGAAGGATTTGAACAGATTGCGGAGATTTTCCTGGTTACAGCAGATAATGAAAGAGAACACGCAAAATGGTTATTCAGAATGATTAATGAACTAAACAAAAATAATGAAAGTAAAATTAAAGTTGATGCCGTAGCCCCAACAACTCTTGGAAGCACTCTGGAAAACCTGAAAGCTGCGATTGCAGGGGAGAATTTTGAATATTCCATAATGTACCCTGAATTTGCAGACACTGCTGAAAAAGAAGGATTTCCTGAGATTGCCACAAGATTGAGAGCAATTAGTGTTGCAGAAAAACATCATGAAGAAAGATTCAAAAAATTATTGAAAGAAGTTGAAAACGACTCAGTGTTCAAAAAAGAGAACAAAGTTTACTGGGTCTGCAGAAAATGCGGGTACATACACGAGGGAGAAGAAGCACCTGAGAAATGTCCTTCATGCGACCATCCAAAGAATTACTTTGAAGTTAAATGCGAAGAATATTAAGTTTTATTTTGTGAAGTTCCCTGTGCCAAAAGCACAGGGAGTTCTTGGCTCTCATTAAAGACAAACCAGATAATTTGTCAATACCGTATTTAGAGATTAATCTATGGCTTATATCAATAACATTCTCGCCTGAAGAGCCACTTTGCAAAATAATTGCAAGCAATTCTGCATTATTTAAACCAGAAGCGCCATATTTCTGAAACCTTTCTCTTGGTCAGTTTTCTTTTGAAATATCTTTTATCCTCATTTATTAAGATAGTTTGAGTTAAATTATAATCAAGATCTATTTTTCAATATTATATTTGCAAGATAATAATTAAAATAATACCTAAAATCATACTATAATTACCTAAAACAAAAAATTTATTTCTGATTAACCGATTTTTTTCTTTTAAAATATTGCTTTGTTTTCTCAATTATCTCAGCCTCCATGTTTTCATCTTCTTTATCATCGGCAGTAAATAAATTTATAACTCGGATTTTCTCCCATTTATAAAATCCTCCATCAATTAATGTTTCATATTCTGCGTTTGCTATTGGAGTTGAAGTTAAATAAACACCCAATTCATCAAAATCCACTAAAATAGCAAGTTCAAAACTATCTGAATTTTCTAAAAGAACTTCAACCAACCGATTTTTCCATTCATCAAGTATTTTTCCCATTAAAATATTTGGTCTTATTTTAAATAAGATTGCAAATAAATTATGAAAAAATCCCCTCAAATAATTTCTTAATATTTCCTGAAGATTCGCATCTTTTAAACCTGCCTTCTTTCAAATATTTTAGACCTCTGTTAATGCTATCTTTGGACTCTTCATCATTATATACCAAAATTTCGTCTTTGAGTTCTTCTAATCTTTCCTTCCTTTTTTCAAATTTTCCTATAATCAGCATTATGTAATAAAGTAATCTTATAACTAGTATTTCATTTGTATACTGATTGATTTCCCTGATTGTTATCTCTTTTCGACTTAAATCCAAAAACATCCATTATTGGTATTCAACTGTCAATAATTTACTTCTTATTTTATCATCTTATTCGCAATCTCATGATATTCAAAAGGAATTGTATTTTTAACCCGGATATTCCTTCCTTTATTTTTAACAGTTTTCTCAAATGAGATCAAAGGATATTTATACAAACAACTTTTCTCCAGATGATGATGCAAAATTGTTTTATCCTTGAATTTATTTCCAATAAACCCTCTTAAAAATGTCCCTGGTTCTTCAACAAACTTATCTGTTTTCAG
>QMZS01000068.1 GCA_003663295.1 Candidatus Aenigmatarchaeota archaeon
ACACCGCGTTGATAAAAATTGATGGAGAATTTGTTTTCGGTTTGATTGGTAACAAAGTTAAAATCGGCGACAAAGTCATCTCAATACCCGGAAAACTTGGAAAAACAGAACAAGGTCTGCATATATACGGGGGACTTTGGGAATTAAAAAAAGAATTTAGCAAACCGCAAATCAGAAAATCAGAAACAAAAAGAGAACTTCCTGATGAGAATATTGGAATTTCCGGTTATGGGGTTTATATTCCAAAGTACAGATTAGATTTATCTGCGCTAAATAATGTTTGGGGTCGTGAATTAAAAGGAATTAAAAGTTTCCCCGGAAAATTTGAGGATCAGGGAAGCTACGCTTTGAACTGCAGTTTGGATGCATTAAAACATTCGGGTGTGGATGGGGATACAATTAAATTTATAGAAATCGGCAGTGAAAGCAAAATATACGCAGTAAAACCCACAGCAAGCATTGTGGCAGGTCTCCTAAAAACAGAAAATTGTTTCGCATCAGATGTGGAATTTGCGTGCAAAGCAGGAACCCAGGCGATGGTAAATACCTTCAATTTTGTAAAAATAAATGGGGGTTCGGGACTTGCGATTGGAGCGGATTCCGCTCAGGGAGCTCCGAATGATGAACTTGAAATAACCGCCGGGGATGGAAGCGCAGGTTTTGTGATTGGGGATAAAAAACCAATTGCATTGGTTGAAGGATACACAAGTTTTACAACAGATACAACAGATTTCTGGAGAAATGATGGGGACAAATTCCCGAAACATGCGGGAAGATTCTCAGGAGATCCTGCTTATTACAAACATGTTGAAACAGCAGCAAAAAACCTGATGAAAAAATTAAACCTTGAACCAAAAGATTTTGATTATGTAGTTTTCCACCAGCCAAATGGAAAATATCCCCGAATTGTTGGAAAAAGATTAGGCTTCACCACAGAACAGGTTGAGCCTGGAATTAATTTTGAGTTTATCGGGAACACCTACTCCGCAAATTCCTTACTTGGTCTTGCGCGTGTTCTTGACATTGCCGCGCCTTACCAAAGAATACTTGTTGTCTCCTATGGTTCAGGGGCAGGAAGCGATGCAATATCATTCATCACCACTCCAGAGATTGAAAACAAAAGAAATAGGATTGATAGGAGCGTTAAAAGTTGGGTTGGAGAAGAAGATGAAGATAATTTGATTATTGAAGATTATTCTGTTTATTTGAAGAATAAAGGAATTATTTGATTATAATCCTGAAAAAAATTAAATATTGAACTCTAAAACCTGACAATTATCTATCTTGGCATTCAACATTTCTTGATCAGATAAATCCTTATAATATCCATTGATTATCTGTAAAATCTCGCCATGATTAATAACCAGAATTATATCACAATCCAGTTTTTTTAAATAATCTAAAAAAGAAAATACCTTTATTTTTTCTTCCTGAAAAGATCCTCCACCACTAAATTTAAGATTAAAAATATCTGATTTTAATTTTTCAAAGAACTCTGAAACCGATTTGCCTTCATAACCTAATTTTCTATCCTTTATGCGAGAATCTCCTTAAAAACAACTTCATGGTTTTTAGTGATTATTTCTGCAGTTTCCTAGGTTCTAGGAAAATCCGATATAAAAACCAAATCCAACTTGGTATCTTTAAATTTTTCTTTAGCCAATTCTGCCTGTTATTTTCCAAGTTCCGTTAAATGAACTTCTTTATTGGGATTATCATTGCACAGATTCAAAATATTATTATTTGTCTGACCATGCCTGACAAAATAAGATTTCATAAAATTAACAGGAAAATAATTTATTCAAATCTCAATGCATCAACAGGATTTAATTTTGCAGCTTTCATTGCGGGAAGAATTCCTGATAAAGTACCAACCAAAAATGAAAATGCAAGGGAACCCAAAATTAATTCAGTTGAAAATGAAGCTTTTAACATAGCAAAGCCAGACTGGATGGCGAGATACTCGGCCAACTTTGCCAATCCGACTCCGACTCCGACTCCAATAATACCGCCGACCATTCCAAGCATTCCTGACTCAAACAGAAATAATAACATCACATGATAATTTTTTGCACCAATTGCTTTCATTATTCCAATCTCCCTTGTTCTTTCCAGAACTGAAGTGTACATTGTGTTCATTATTCCAATCCCTCCAACCATGAGAGAAATTGAAGCTATTGATATCAACACTGCATTAATTACACCTAATATATCACTCACCATATTCATCAATTGCTCTGTGGTCTGCACCTGAAAACTCTCCTCACCTTCCTTCTCGCCTCTCGCACGTCTTATTTTATGCCTCAAGATTTCCGCCAAATCAGAAGGATTGACATTTGATTTCATTTTCACCATAATCATTCCATATTCCCCAGCCATATCAAATAAGTCATCTGCGTTCTCAAGAGTTATGTACATTTGCAAATCATCTTGACTATTCCCTATCTTATCAATTATACCGCAAACAGTAAAAGGTTTGTCATCTATATAAATCTTATCCCTAATTCCCGGTCTTTTATTAAAATAATCTGTATAAGCAATATCATACCCTATCACAATTTCTCCATCTTTCCCGTCTTCCAGATCATGACCCTTGATTATATTAAAATTATCCATGCTGGTAAAAATCTCCTGGGATTCATCGGTCGGCACCCCCGAAACCATCGTGTATTTTATTTCATCTTTGTATTTTACAGCAATTGTTTTATATGCCACACCCCCAGCCAGGTCAACACCGCTCTGCCGTTTTATAACTTTCAAATCAGCTTCCGTTAAAGGGACTGCCGCAGTCATCATATTCATCATCCCCACACCACCTGCACCCCCAGGCACGACCATTAGTTTATCAGAACCCATTGATTCAAATTGCCTATTTATTTCATTTTTCATACCATCGCCAACAGAAATTAAAGACACAACTGCAGCAATGCCTATAAAAATTCCTATGATAGTTAATAGACTCCTCATTTTTCTATGGACCAAATTATTAATAGCAAATCTTAAAAAATCCCTTATCATTCTAAAATCACTTGCTTTTCTTGGATGAGAAATAAGAACTCTTCTTTAATTTTTTGTACACCCAGTAACCAACGAAAAGTAAGATTATGAATATGATTGTGTTTGTGGTGCCTGTCGTATCAAGAACAAGATTATAATTTTTTAATTCTTCCTGAGTATAAAGTCTTAAATTAACAGCATATTCGTCAGAATACATTTTATTATTAGCATCCTTGTAAACCAATTCTATTTTCAAGGGGTGTTCTTTTCCATTCTCTGGGGTGTGGATTTTGAAATCAACGGTATCATAATCATCAGAATCAAGAGAACCAATGTAAACCTCTGAAGGAGAAAGAATTTCATATCCGTCAGGTTTGAGAGAAATGGTTAAGAATTTTAAATCTATCAACCCTTTGTTAATAATATTTAAAGACACTGTTCCCGTCTGTCCCGCAGCCAGAATTCCGGATTTATCAATATTCACCGTTATCTCTGGTTCTGCGGTTACAATTAAAGTTACATAATTAGTTTTTGTATGATACACGCCCGCAGAATCATAATAAGAAATAAAAGTCAATATTTTGTAAGGACCGCATTCTGCACTGGGGGAAACAAGCAAATCAAAATCCACGGTTTTTTCTTCTTTACTCCCGATAAGATAAATTTTCCTGTCCTCTGTTGAGTTTATTGACAGGAAAGTTGAACCTGAAATATTTAGTTTTATATTCACATCTCTCAGATAAGAATCCGCCTCATTTTTTAATTTGATTTTAAGGTTGGTAATATCCCCCGGAGAAACTTCTCTGCTTTCAACTCCGGTTATTGCAAGGTTTGCATCCAGAGTCTGTATTACTATTTTCAGTTTTTTCTCAACCCAGATATTTCTGTCTTTTGTAGAATATTTAATTATTAATTCATTCTCGCCTTCAATTGCATCAGCCGCAATCCTAACTTTATATTCAATCACTGAATTATCCATCCCGTCCAAAGTTTTTATTTCTGTTGTTGCATTTTCTCCTTCATCAAGAGAAAAAGGATAGGTTGGAACTAAAACAACCAACAAATCTTCTGCTTTCTCATTTCCAAAATTTTCCACATTAACCCAAACAGATAAATATTCTCCAGGTTGCGCCGGGCTTGGTTCATACCTCATAGGTATTATATTTATTGCAGGTCCATCCGCATACACAACCATAGGGATAATTCCTGTTAACAAAACTGCAATTAATAAACTGAATAATATTTGTCTCATAATTAAATATCTTTAATATTTAAAGGAATCAGCTCATTTATTTTTCTCAATTTTTTCAATCTTTCCGTCTTTGATATGCACAATTTTATCTGCATAATGAGCGAGAGAAGCATCGTGAGTTACAAGGATTACTGTTTTTCCTTCTTTATTCATCTCCTTCAAACCTTCCATAATTTTTTTTCCGGTTTTTGAATCTAGGTTTCCTGTTGGCTCATCCCCAAGCACTATTTTCGGATCTGTTGCCAAAGACCTCGCAACCGCAACCCTCTGTTGTTCTCCCCCGCTCAATTCTGCGGGTCTATGGTCTACTCGGTGGCCCAACCCAACATATTCAATTAATTCCTTTGCTCTTTTTTTCCTCTCTATCGCAGGCATATTCTGGAAAACCATAGGGAGCATTACATTTTCTAAAACCGTAAGTGTCCTAAATATATTAAAAGTCTGAAATATAAATCCTATTGTTTTTCCTCTTATTGTTGCAAGTTCGCTCTCTGAAAATTTTGAAATATCTTTCCCCTCCAAAAAAACACCCCCTTGTGTGGGTATGTCCAGACAACCAACAATATGCATTAATGTTGATTTCCCAGAACCACTTGGTCCGAAAATTGCAACAAACTCGCCTTCCATTATTCTAAGGTTTACCTTATCTAAAGCATAAACCTTGTTATTACCCATCTTATAAATTTTTGAAACATTTTTTAATTCTATTATTGGCATAATAGAATTCTTTCTTTTAAAAAAGAGTTATCAATTTTCTAAATTGGTGAAAGATAAAATCATACTTCTCCATACCTTTTTCTAAATTTTTCCCAATACGCTTTAGGTATCTGATATTGGTTATCACCTAAACAAATATTAACAGAACAATCTGCCTGCACATCACTTCTGCGATTTGTAGATTTAAACTCTGTTTCTGCTCTTTCCATTGCATCTTTAAGAGTCCCTCTATATTCTGTTCTTGTGGATTCTTCTCCATCATCCTCCCACAATGACTTAAAGTGCACTATATAAGTCGCTTCATCAATATTTGTTTGTTCTAAAACTCTTAATAATTCCTTTGTTGATCTAATTCCTACTTCACAGTCTTTAATTTTTTTATTAAGGAAATTTCTTAAATATGATTCTATATGCATATTATATATTCTTAATAATATTAATAAGAGTCTCTGTTTTAAAAAATCCCTCTATTTTAAATTTATAATCTAAATTATACAATGGCAACACCACATGGACCTAGAAGAGGAAGTTTAC
>QMZS01000069.1 GCA_003663295.1 Candidatus Aenigmatarchaeota archaeon
TTAAATGTGGCTACTCCGCTACTGATTGTAATTGTTGTAGAACCGTTTTTCAGATCAGAAGCATTGGTACCCACAGAATAATAAACATCAGTTGCAGCAAACGAAACCGATGGCATCAAAAGAAAGATTAACACCAGAACAAAACTAATTCTCATCATCGCCCCCCCCCGATTTAAATTTAATTGGGATAATTTTGGGATTTTCATAATTATTACTCTATTTATATTAACCAAAGATACTTTTGTTTTATTGATTTATAAACTATTGCCCTTTAAGATTTCAATTAGCCAAGTAGATATACAATTAAATAAAAATATTTAAAAATTAAAACGATTATCTAAAAACATCTATACCCAAAGTATTGGATACTTCAGTCTGAACATCTCCCACTTTTTTTTCAGTCATAGGTCCAAGAATAAAAGGTGATTTTACGCCGGTTACAATTGTGATTACCTGTATTTTTCCATCGTATTCATCAAGGATTCTTGCTCCCCAAATGGTCTGAGCTTCAGGCGCCAATTGCTTGGATATTGTTTCGCCAATTTCATTTACTTCTTCCAGTTTCAAATCAGGTCCTCCGATTATCTGTATTAATGCCCCCATTGCTCCGGAGTAATCAACACTTAACAAAGGATGCCTCATTGCTTTCTCAACAGCTTCCTTTGCTCTTTCTGAAGAATCTGAAATACCAATTCCTATTGTTGAAACGCCACCAGATTTCATTATGGTTCTTACATCAGCATAATCAAGATTTACAAGACTTGGCTGTGAAATTGTCTCGGTTATTCCTTTTACCATTTTTGAGATTACTTCGTCCCCAAGTTCAAAAGCTTCCTGCAATGGAAGATTTCCCCCGTATTCAAGAAGTTTCTGGTTCTCAATTATAATTGTTGTATCGCAACTTTGTCTTAACTGGTAAAGTCCGTCTTCCGCTTTTGAAATTCTTGCGCCTTCTATTTTGAACGGCAATGTTCCTGTTGTAATTACCAAAGCTCCCTGATTTTTTGCAATTTCCGCTATTACAGGAGTTGCTCCTGTTCCAGTTCCGCCGCCTAATCCAGTAATTAAAAAGACCATGTTTGCGTCCCTAAGCAGTTCCTTTAATTCAGTTCTGCTTTCTTCCGCCGCTCTTTTTCCTATTTCAGGTGTTCCACCCGCTCCAAGACCTCTTGTAAGATCTTTTCCAAGCAACAACTTCCTGTCTGCTTTGGTCATTACTAAATGCGCCGCATCAGTGTTAACTGCAAGTGTTTCAGCTCCTTTTATTCCCATTTCTGTGATTTTGGTGATTACATTTGAACCCATTCCGCCGCATCCAACAATCAAAATTTTTGCTTTGTATTCATCCAGATTAAATTCTTCTTTTATTCTTCTTTGTATGTCTTCCTGAGATACTTTTTCTTTTTCATATATGTTCATCTCGGCTGAGTTTGTTCCTGTGTTTTCTTCTGTCACTATTTTTCCTTTTTTTTCTTCTTCGTCCCCAAAAGTTTTATCAAATAGATTTTGTATATTCATATTTTCACTGTGCTAAAGGTTTCAAACCTCTATATATTAATTACATTTGAGATATATATAAGGATTGGGTTGTACTGCCATAACAATCAATTGTATCTATGTAATAATAGAAAAATTATAAATAATTTCCGGTTATGTGAGCTAAGCAATCTGTTGTTTTACTTCCAGCCACTTCTCTCTTTTTTCTTTCTGCTCTTTAAGATTTTTAAACTGATTATCAAAAATCCTGTGTTTGGAATCAGCCCACAATTTCCTGTAAAAATAAAAATATTCTGAAATCTCAACTTCGTCCCCAAACAAAACTTTGTAATTTTTCATAACATTTAATTTCAGGTTTAAAGGCAGAAGTTCAAAAACTTTTACACCCTAAACAGATCCTCTAATAATTTTCTTCCAGACACCCAAATTTTTTCTCTTAATTTATCTCGTATAATTACGCAAATATCGAGATCCCTATAGGTTCTGGAAAGATAACTTCCAAAAACAACAACCTCATATTTATTTAATTCTTTTAGATCACATTTAATTTCCTCAAAGTTTTTTAATAACATTTTCCACCATATCCAAAAATTTAGATACTGTCCTTATAATATTATTCATATAATCAAAAAAATTAATACCTCTCGCTGTGCCTTTGATATTTCTCTGCTAATTTCACCATAAACTGTATTCGTTGCTCCTTCTAGTGTGGTTACTATAAACCTATGTGGTCTTAGATCTATCCAGCTCTAATTTTATTTTTTTATTAGCCTCTTCTGTTTTTTTGATTTGTTCTAAAAGTTTATTTTGCTTTAAAGTATTTAATTTTAAAAGTTAAATATCTTTTTCTAACCCATTTATTTGCTTTTCTAAATTGTCTTTTTTTATTTTAAGTTCCTCTGTTGCTTTTACATCAGTCCTGTATTTTTTTATTTTTTCAGCTAATTTTACAATTTCCTGCGATATTTCCACCTCAACCACAATAAAATTATCTATTTAATTTATACAAATAACAAATTCAATTATTATCTAGAAACTCTGCACAAAATCAACCTTCTCAACTTTCAGATGTTTCTTTATCAACTCTGCGATTCTCTTTTTTGCTTCTTCTGGAATTGGTTTCTTTTCTTCAACTACAACTTTTTTCTCTTCCACTTTTGCTTCAAGTTCTTCTTGGGTGAGAAATTTAACAATTGCTTTTGCCTTTTCTCCGTTGTCCTCGATTTTCTTGTTTACCTTAATTTTGTATTCCAAGTCCCTTCCCGCAAGAGGATGGTTAAAATCAATTCTTACTCTGCCTGAATTTACAGACTGAATTTTTGCTTTCACATTTCCAAGGTTAAGAATCATTCCCGGGACTGGGTCTATTTTCTGTTTCCTTAATTCTGATTGTGAAACTGTTTTAATCATTTTTGCGTCCCTGACTCCAAACCCATCTTCAGGGCTTATTGTTGCGGTCTTTTCTTCTCCAACATTCATTTGTTTGATTATTTCCTCAAGACCTTTAACAACAAATTTTTCTCCAATTATAATCTTTACCGGCTTATAATCTGATTTCTCATTGAATATTCCCTTCTCTTTTGCCAGTTTCTCGTCTGTGAGGTCAAATATCTCATCTGTGTCTTTTATCTTCCCAACATAGTCTATTTCAACAAAATCTCCTTCTTGCATAAAATTGTATGAAAATTTTAAACTTAAGACTATTATTTCAGGATTTTATAACAATACAAAGTCTCAAAGAATAATTTCAGTTCATCGAGTTTTATTAGATTAAACCTTTTCTCCAGCTCAGAAATATTATTGAATGAACTTAACAGAATTACACCGATCCCCTCTTTATTTAAGTGCTTCCTAACCTCAATAAGGAATTTCTCGATAAGCTCCTGTCCTTTCTCACCCCCATCGCAGCTTAAGTCATCCTTCCCTGGAAGATAAGGTGGATTAAAGAAAATTAAATCAAACCTTTCAATCACATTTTCAAAAAGATTGCTTAGTTTAAACTCAATATTCTCGATTCCCTGCTCTTTCCTGTTTTTCTCGGCAAATTCCACAGCTTTTGGATTAATATCAACCCCTAAAATTTTATTCACTTTATCCGCAATACTCAAAGAAATATATCCTAAACCAGTCCCCATTTCCAGAACACTCTTAAATTTCCTGATTTTAACCAATTTTTTTATCTGTTCCTCAAGGAAATAAGTATCCTCATCAGGCTCATAAACCTCAGAGTTCATTAATTAATTTATTATTGATTTATGGATTGTATATTCTGCAAGATTGTAAAGGATGAAATACCAACACTTAAAATTTATGAAAATTCCTCAGTATTGGCTTTCCTTGATGTTAATCCTTGCTCTCTTGGACACACCATTATAATTCCAAAAAAACATTATCAAAAAATTGAAGATATTCCAGAAGGAGAAGCAAATGAATTATTTTCAGTTATAACCAAACTCGTAAAAGTAATTCCGGGGGCTGTTGGAACAACAGACTGCAATATGGGATTAAATAATGGCAAACTTGCGGGACAGGAAGTTCCTCATGTTCATTTCCATATAATCCCAAGATTTGAAGGAGATAAGGGGTCATCAATTCAGGGACTTGTAAGAATGGAAGTTAACAAGCAAAAACTCCCAGAACTTGCGGAAAAAATCAAAAATGAAATTGGAAATACTCTAAATACGGAAAAAACTGATGAAATAAGATCAGATAAAAAAGAAGTTGAAAATACTTCTTCGAAGAACGAAAAAGAGGAAAACAAACCCGAAGAAACAAAAGAAGAACAACCAACAAAAAGCCCTGAAAGAGAATGGCAAGAATTTGACCTGGAACTGCAAAACACGCCCCCTGATTATTCTGAAGCAAAAAAAGAGGAATACTAAGCTAAATAACAACTTTTTAATTAAATTATAAATAATCAACAATTAGTTAAAAATATTATTCTATAAAATTATGTCGGGGTGGCTTAGTGGCTAAAGCGCTGCGCTCATAAGTATTTTTCTAAAAAAATGCAATTGAGCTGAGAGAGCAATCAATGATTTAGCGCTGGGAAACGCAGAGATCGAGGGTACGTTTGTCCTTTAATTTAAACTTGAACAACGCCTCAATCAAATCCCTCCCCCGACACTAAACTTAATGCATTTAAAATGGTTATATTATGACAAACGGAAAACAAAATTTTTCAAGAATTGACAGAACAATTGAAAAAAATAACCACATCCTCCATAAACGAAAATTAACTTTTGGGCAAAAAGCATCTGATAGATTAACAAGATTTTGCGGTTCATGGACTTTTATAATATTTCTATTTATCTTTCTGGCAGTATGGATGTGCCTAAATATTTATCTCATATCCATGAAATGGGACCCCTACCCATTTATTCTGCTGAACTTCGTCCTTTCATGCCTTGCGGCTATAGAAGCCCCAATCATACTGATGAGCCAGAACAGGGAAGAGGAAAAAGCAAAACTCAAAATAGAAAGGGATTATTTAATAAATAAAAAATCAGAAAAAGAAATTGAAGATATTCAAAAAGATCTAAATGAAATAAAAAAACTTCTGAAAAAACGATAAATTTGCAGATTTGACAGCAAATTCATCAAAATAAGTCTTATTTATTTTTAACAAGAAATATAATGGAAAACCTATATTGCACAAGTTGCGGGAGAGGGGTAACAGGAGATAAATTCATAAGATTCCTGTGTCCTAAATGCAACAAAGAAGATATTATAAGATGCCCGGTCTGCAGAAAAAACTCAAAGATATATGTCTGCAAGAAATGCGGTTTTACAGGTCCTTAATATGGGAGAAGTTGCTATTGTTTATAAGATAAATCCAGAATTGGACAAAAAAGATGAGATTAAAAACAAACTTACTGAACTTGGTGCAAAAGAAATTCAGGAAGAAGATATCGGCTTTGGGATAACTGTACTTAATGTGGTTTTTGTCATGGAAGACAAACCAAAAGGTATGGAAGAATTTGAAAA
>QMZS01000070.1 GCA_003663295.1 Candidatus Aenigmatarchaeota archaeon
AAAAGATTATTCTTCCAAAATTTTCCTCAATTCTTTCTGTTTTTTTGCCCCTATTCTAAAAATTTCGTCCATTTTATCCATAGGGATTCCTTTAATTCCTGTTTTCTGCATTGCACAGATTGTGTTTTCATCAAGATATGAGATTGAAATAGAAAAATCAACACCGCCTTCTTCTGATTGATTTAAATCAAACAAATATTTGCCATTAAGTCCTGATACTGTAACAAGCACAGGTTTTGATTTTAACTCAATTTTTTTATCTGAAACTCCTATTTTGTCATTTTCTTCAAGTTTTGGCATATTCATATTCATTAATGCTTTTACTGCGGCTAAATTAAGTGCTTCAAGAAGATTTCCATCATAATTCATCACATAACAATCTATAAATATCTGAAAGGCTTTTTCTCCTTCTATCACGCAGAATTCCTTTAAATCAAGCATTTTGCTCTCTCTTATGCTCCTGTCAAGCACCCGAGATATCTCAATATCCGAATTTGCAGGTAAATCTTTCCAGATAATTGGCGCATAATTAAGACTAACCATTAAACCACCTTTGTCTGGCGAGTCCGGGTAAGGTGTCATTGTGCCAAATTTAATTCCAACAACAACTTTTGTATTTCCCATAGAAAGATAACAACTCCCCTCTGCCTTTTTCACAGGATTAAGTTTATATTCTATTTTCCTTGTCTCCTCTGGTCTCCGGGAGTCTATTCTACGGTCTTTTGATAAAAGATCTGCTATTAATTCTGGTGATTCAAGTTTCATAAATTATTATAATTATAATTTTAAGTAAGTTAACAATTTTGATGAAAATTAGTGGAGAACTCTGTGCCAATAATTTAATAAATTCTTGGTTTTTATTAAAAAGAGATAAGGAACAAAAAGATAATTCACTTATTTTATTATAATTCCAAAAAAATTATCTATCAAAAAACGGTTTAGCAATTTGTATTTCATGCAAAACTCAAGTATATTTAATTGCAACGAGTTTCTTTCGAAAAAATGAATCTATTAAATAATTCTCTGAAAATATGACTTTTTGATTAAGATATATCTTTATTTTATTGGTTCTTCTCTCAACAAAATTATTAATTTCAGAATTATATAATTCAATAGACTCTTTTGTATAACCGGAATACATCTCCCTCAGGGTTTGTCCCGCGGAAGTTTTTCTTTCTTAAAAATCAGAATTTTTAATCCATACTTAGCGCATTCGGGTGGTGCACTTCCGCCAAGTCCTGCTCTAACAACAAGTATATCATAAAAATTTCTGAGAATTTATAATCAAAAACAACTTTAATTAATTCTTCCCCACCCTATCAGGTGCCATTTCCCATCAATAAGTTTTGAATAACTCATTTTTGCATTTTTTTCAGCGCAGATCGGCAGTTTTAAATTTAGTTTTAATTTCTTATCATTTATTGAAGTTATGCTTCCTGTGCTCCTGCTGTTTCTGCAATAAACCAGTAAAATATCTCCTATTTTAAGTTCATATCCTTTAAATAAAGTATAATCGGTTTCGATTTCATAAAGAATTTCAGGCATATTTTTTGTACCTGCAAGACATCCTGCAAGTTTATCTGACTTCGCCATTGAAGGATCCAAACTAGTCTGCAAAGCAACAAGACCGCCGCAGGTTGCTTCATCGACCTCAAGTTCATCTCTCATTATTTTTTTTATTTTTGTTTCCAATTCAATATATTTTCCTTTTATAAGTACTGGTTTTATTATTACTTTATCCCCTTTTTTTAGCTTGCCTCTAATTACACTGCCCCCAATTACACCGCCTGCCAGATTTTCCGGTTTTACCCCGGGTTTGTTTGCATCAAAAGATCTTGCAACAAGGAATAAAAAATCTCCTTCTGGGTAATCAGGTTCTTTTATTTTCAAAAGTTCATCGAGCAAATATTCTATCCCAACTCCCTGTTGCGCCGAAGTTGGGATTATCTTTGAGTTCTCAGCAATTGTGCCTTTAACCAATTCTTTTATTTCATTATAATTCTTCAAGGCTTCCTCTTTTGACACAAGGTCAACTTTATTTTGGACAATTATAATATTTTTTATTTCACTTATTTCCAGCGCTCTTAAATGTTCGAGGGTCTGCGGCTGGGGACATTTTTCATTTGCGGCAATCACAAGAATCGCTGCATTAAATAAAGCGGCTCCGGTAAGGACAATTGGAATCAAACTTTCATGTCCTGGGGCATCAATTAAAGAAAATATTTTTTCGTGTTTGCAATCAGAAAAACAATGAATGCACTTCTTATTTGTTGTAAATCTCCCGCATTTTTCGCATTTATAAATTGAAAAATCAGAATATCCCAGCCTGATGGTTATTCCTCTCTTCTTTTCCTCTGAAAAAGTGTCAACCCACTTTCCTGTAAGGGCTTCCACCAGAGTGGTTTTCCCATGATCAACATGACCGACTATTCCAATATTAATTTCAGGGTGCATAATCTACTTAATAATTTATTATTGAAAGTCACGGCGATAGAGTGTTTTTTAATAATTAATGCTTATTTCACAAATTAAAGCTTTTCGAAGTGGAAATAAAAATTTAATCCATATATCAAATTTATCAGATACAAATTATAGAAAAAAAGAAAATTCTGTTTATCAGAACAGGAGAGACAATTATCTCCAAAATGATTAATAACAATTGGAAACCGGAAGAATTCAATGAAAAGGAATTGCTGGATTTTATTCCTGAAATAAATGATTTGATGGATGTTAAAACTATTGATTTACTCAACATTGACTCATCCAATATGCAGCCAAAACACTGGCTTGAAATTACCAAAACAATTAAAAATAGCATTATCCTTCTTATTGCAGGATTTATCAAAACCTGTTGTGTTGACAGATTTGCAGGTGCTAGAAGAAATAAAAAATTATTCTTAAGTAATATCTGCGGTGAATTCTCCAGCATAAAAACTCCAAAAGAAAAAAGAATCTGAGAATATTCATTATAATTTCAATTAACAATAATGGAACCTTATAATTTATTGTTAATTGTCCTTCTCACTTTCCTCCCAACTCTCGAACTGAGGTTTTCAATCCCCTATGCTTTGCTTATATTAGAAATGAACCCATTAGTCGCATTTTTTATCATAATACTGGCAAATATAGCAATTGGCGAGATAATATTTTATTCCCTTAATACAATTCTGCCCTATGTACTGAAAATAAAGATTTTTGAGAGAATCTACGATAAATGTGTAAAAAGGATTCAGAAAAAAATGCACAAACAAGTTGATAAATATGGGACAATTGGTCTTGCTTTGTTTATTGGAGTTCCTCTACCAGGTTCAGGCGTCTGGACAGGGGCTTTAGCCGCTTTCCTCCTCGGATTTAAAAGAAAAGATTTCTCAATGGCAAATATTGCTGGTGTGTTAATTGCAGGTGTGATTGTGACCTTTGTAGTTATTGCTGGGGTTAATGGGTTTTCTTTATTTGTTAAATAATTTTTCGTTTCCAATATTCAGGAATAATACACTCCTTTTACAAAATAAAGGATAAAACCCTTATTTAATTTAATAGATAAAATGGTTATGAACAACAAACTTATCTTTGTCACACTGGCGTTTCTTCTGTTAAGTCTTGCCTTTCTCGGCTATAAACAAGTGACAACAGGCAGTTTTATTGATAAAAGCATTGATTTGAAAGGAGGCAATCTCCTTATTGTTTCTTTCTCTGATGCAAATTATAATGAAATATCTAATTTGAGGGGCAAACTTCAAACCAAATATCATGTTAACACATATACAACAACAAGTGCAATTGAGACCCAATTGTCAGTTGAATGTCCTGAAGATAATGTCAATGAACTGATAGAAGATATTAACACCACGCTTGAAATCAGAAATTACGAACTCAGCAAAATAGACCCTAAATTAAGCGCAGGGATTTTTAATGAAATAATCTATTCTGTGTTTGTTGCTTTCATCGCAATAGCAATCATAATATTTCTTCTTTTCAGAATATTTATTCCATCATTCGCAGTTGTCCTGTGTGCATTCTCAGATATTATAATCACATTATTTTTTATGAATATTTTTTCAATACCTTTGTCGATAGTTACCTTTACCGCTCTCTTAATGTCTCTTGGTTATTCAGTTGACACAGATATTTTACTTACTACAAGAACTCTCAAATCAAGAAAGAACTTTGATGACCAATATAAAAAAGCCCTTAAAACAGGACTGACAATGAGCGCAACAAGCCTGATTGGACTTATCTCTATTTTACTTATAACCGGATTTTCATCTGTATTTGGGCAACTTTCAGCAGTCTTAATAATATCTCTTATTGTTGATCTTCCAAATACCTGGATTCAGAATGCTTCAATTTTAAGGTGGTATGGCGAGAGACCTAAACACTGAAAGTTTTCAGATAGTCTTTAAAATATAATTAAAAAATTAGCTACTGATAATTTTCACTGATTTTTATTTATTATTTGGACATCTATTGATTAATAATAGGAATATTTTATATTATGGCTTAAAAACAGATAGTATCTATTATGAATCCCTACTTTGAACTTATCAGACCAAGTATCTGTTTATTATCTATGTTTGGTTTGGTTGTGGGTTTGCTTCTTGCAGACATACCTTTTGGATTGTGGTTTCTTCCGATTATTGCTGTTTTTTTAATTTCAGCTTCAGGAAATGTTATTAATGATTATTTTGATGTTGAGATAGACAAGATAGACAAACCAAAAAGACCTTTACCTTCGGGAAGAATTTCAAAGAAACAAGTCATTGTTTTCTATCTTTGTTTATCTTTGACCGGATTAATTTTATCCTATTTTATTTCAGTTAATTTTTTCCTGCTTTCAGCTTACAATACTATTTTGGTGTTTGTTTACTCGCTGAGATTTAAGAAAAATCCAATTGGAAATATTGTGGATAGCTGGCTGGCATGTTCAGTTTTTATTGCCCCTGTTTTAATTTTTGGGGGGTTTAAAGAACTGATTGTTTCTACGGCGACAATTCTTGCGGTGATTGCGTTTTTCGGAAATTACGGAAGAGAAGTTTTGAAAGATGTTGAGGATATGAAAGGAGACAAAACCGCAGGGGCAAAAACACTTCCGATTATTTTTGGAAAAACCAAAGCAATTATTTTCGGAAAGTTATTGATTTCTTTCAGTTCTTTTTTAATTTTTGTTCCATATTTTTCAGGAATATTTTCTGAGTATTATTTATTTTCTGCGTTAGTCTGCTTTCTTGTTGGTCTTTATATATTGACAATTAAAGAAGTAAGCAAAGCCCAGAAGACAACAAAGGCGTTGATGTTCTTAGTCATCCTGGCTTTTTTGATTGGTTTGATGTTTTAAGTATTAGTTTAAATTTATGGACGAAACAAAAGAGGAATTAATTGATTATTTGATTAAAAGCAAGGCATATCCGGTTTGCAGCAAACTTGGAAAAATTTCTTTCACCGGACCAAAAGATAAATTTTTTGA
>QMZS01000071.1 GCA_003663295.1 Candidatus Aenigmatarchaeota archaeon
ACCCCTTCTTTCATATCCCGTTCCCTTGCAGGATTTTTTGATACAGATTGCATGAATATTTTTTTATCTCTGGCAGTTATTTCTTTATTTCTGGCTGCTTATAACAGGGTTGATATTAACAATATCAGAAAAAAGAGTCCAATTATTTTGTCAATTCTTTCAGGGATTTTCCTTGCGGTTTTTGCTTTAAACTGGAGCGGCGGTTTCGCTTATTTGCCGTGGATTCTTTTTGGATTATTTGGTTTCCACTGGTTTTACAGGATTTTAATTGCCAAGGGAGATAATATCACAGAAAAATTAAAGCACAGTTGGTTTTTTTTCAGGGGACATTTACTGGTTTATGTAATATTGTTCGCTGCTTTCTTCTGTTTCACGTTTCCTTTTGTTGGAACTGCTCCAGTAAGCAGCATTGTTGCAGTAACCACATTTTTCCAGACCGCAAAGGCAGAGGGTGGAATTTTTCCTAATGTATGGATTTCAATTTCAGAAGAGATGAACGCTTCTTTAGGAAGTATAATTGGTAGGGTGACACCCCCAATATTCTTCTTCAGTTTCTTTGGACTTTCCATGCTGTTAATATTATTTTTGAGAAATGTGATTTCTTATAATAAATATGAGGGGTCTTATGAAACGGCTTTTGTGGGATTTTTAATATTCTTTCTTTCATTTTTCTTGATATCTTCATCAAATATATATCCTTTGGTGGCATTTTTGTTTTCGGTTTCAGGGATTTTGTTTGGTTTGGTTTTGAAGAATAAAAAATTCTATGTGGAAACTTTTTTCTTTTTGTTTATTTGGATTGTTCCTACTTTTTACGGGAGTTTCTGGGCTGTAAGGTTTACTCAGATGCTGGCGCTTCCAATGTCTATTTGCGCTGGAATAGCTTTAGGGATTTTATTTGATGTATGCATTAATGCGGTGAAGAAATATGGAAAATAAAGAGAAGAACGGGGCTTATTTTTATATTTCAATAATCTTTTTAATCTTATCAATCGTCCTTGTTGCTAATTCATTATATTCCATTTATATGGCTTCTGACCAGATGTCAAAACAATATGGTACCGGAATTTCCAGTGGGTGGAGAGATTCAATGGCATGGCTGAAAAACAACACTCCTGAATGCACGGTTATTGCAACTTATTGGGATCCGGGTTACTGGATTAATGCGCTTTCAGAGAGAAGAACCATTTATGACGGGGGTTGTCAGCATGCAATAAGGCACACAAAGTTGGATGAATTAAATGGTCTTGATTGCATTGAAGACCGTGGAGGTTATCTGGAAGAAAAAGATGGGGTTCGGTATTGCGTGACTTCAAGAATGATGGATATGGCAGGTTGTTTGTACACTTCAAATGAAACAAAAGCCGCAAAGATTCTTGAAAGTTATATGGGAAATTGTTCCGACCTTTATTTCCTCGCCTCAAATGATTTGATTGGAAAATCCCAGTGGTGGACTTATTTTTCAACCTGGAATCCTGAATTGGGTAAGGGGCAGGCTGCTAATTATGCTATGGTGAGATTAGAGGATAAAAAGGCTCTAAGATATGAAAATGGAACTGCTTTTGTATATGGACCTTTTTATTTAAAAGTGGTTTTTGAAAATAATACCCAAAAGATAGAACCTTTGTTGTATCAGCAGGGAAAATACCATAAGATTAAAACATTAGTGTTGACTCAGAATAATACTCCTATGAAGATAACCTATGAAAATGCAACTGTTCCTGGAACCTTGTGGGTTGATTCAAGTTTGCAACTTATAATCTACATGCCCCTTCAGACAGAAAATTCAATGTTCACAAGAATGTTCTTCTACAATGGCGAAGGTTTGAAATATTTCGAGCCAGCTTACAGAAATCCTGAAGTCAGATTATTCAAATTTAAGGTTGAGGAATTCAGGAAAGATTTGGAAGATGGAATTATTTAGTTTACCAAATATTTAAATATTTAGTTGGGTGGAATTGTGTTTGATGGTTGAGTTTAGTGCGTAAAAAAGCATGAAAATAAAAAATCAGTAAGTGTCAAACTCAGGTTTAATAATATCCTTAGCCAGTTAATTTAAATCAGGAAATTTTTTATAAATTTATTTTTTGGTTTTTTGAGAATTTCTTTTGGTTTTCCTTCTTGCATGATTCTACCGTCTTTTAGTATAATAATTTTGTCTGCAATGTCAAAAATTTCAGAAGGATTATGGGTGATGTAAACAATTGTCAATTTCATTTTTTTCTGCAGGGCAACAAGTTCTTTTTTTAACTCTTTTTTTAACACAGGATCTAAATTCGAAAAGGGTTCATCAAGAAGCAGGATTTTTGAATCCTGCGCAAGAACCCTTGCAATAGCTAGTCTTTGCTTTTCTCCTCCGGATAATTGATGCGGATATATTTTAAGATAATTCTCCAGCTTAACCAGTTTAAGTATTTTTACCGCTTCTTTTTCTTTTTGTTCGGAATTGATAATCCCTTTTGATTCCAAAACAAAATCAAGATGTTCTTTAATATTCATATGAGGCCATAACCCAAGGTCCTGAAAAACAAAACCAAGATTTCTTTTTTCTGGTTCAATAAATATCTTTTCTGAACAAACACATTTTTTATTTATATAAATTGCCCCTTTATCAGGAATTTCAAGTCCTGATATGATTCGAAGTAAAGTGGTTTTTCCGCTCCCGCTTGGACCAAGTATTCCGGTAATCTTATTCTTTTCAATCTCAAGGGAAATATCAAATAATATTTTTTTTTCAAAATGTTTTTCTATACCAATAATTTTTATTCCTTCCATAATCATATTTTTGAAATTAGTTCTTTCTTAGTCAATAACAACATAACAACTGGAATGAGAATCATAAGGATTAATATAATTGATAAGGAAGAAACCATTTCAGCATTGCCATAATGCATTAATGTTTCTATCCTGCAGGGCAATGTCTGGATGCCCGGCGGAGCAATTAGCAAGGTGGCTCCGAGTTCTCTTAAGCATAGGACAAAACCAACAACAAAACCCGCGATTAGCCCCTGTTTCGCAAGAGGCAGTTCAATTTTTAGTATTCTTCTAAGGAAACCCGCTCTTGCAATTTTTGCGCTTTCTTCCATTGAAAGAGAAATCTGGGATAAAAATGGAGATATTGTTTTTATCACAAAAGGCAGGAATTGAATGAGATATCCAAGAATAATAATTATGAATGTTGTGTAAATTAAATTTGATAAGGGATCATTCCAAAAATATATCAGCGAGATTCCCAGAATGGATGAGGGAATGGCAATTGGCAGTAAAATAAACAAATCTGCATGTTTTGAATTTTTTGAGAAATAGGCAATAAAGAAGGCTGATATGGTCATTAAGCCCGCTCCAATAAGAGCAAGCCAGAGTGAATTGAATATCTGATTTTGAGCGAGAATCAAGGCTTCTATTAATTTCAGTTTTGATTCTAGAATGAGGACAGTTACAGGAATGAAAAATGCAAGGATGATTATGGAAATCATAAAAACTAATCCAGCAATTTTTTGTAATTTTGAAAGTTCAAGTAGATTGGTTTTTCTATTTGAATTTGTTGATATGGTTACAAAGGATTTGTCTTTTAACCCGAAGTTGTAAAAAGTAATTAATAATATTGCTGTTAGCACCAGAGGTAATGACAATATGACTGCGCTTTCAAGATTGAAGAATGAGCTGAACTGGGAGAAAATTTCCTTTGAATAGGTGTGGATTCTTAACATGCTGGGAACCCCATATTCAGATAAAGTAAGAATGAAAACAAAGAATCCGGCGATTAATATTTGCGGTTTTATCAGCGGCAGAGTAATTTTACTCAAAATATTTTTTTTGCTGGCAATAAGACTCGCGGATTCTTCAAGTTTGCTGTCAAGATTTCTTATTGCCAGAGAAGTTAGCAGGGTTACAATAGGGAACATTGACAGGGACATTATTATAATCGCTGTGTGCAAATTATAAATGCTGAAAGGCAGACTAAGATGGATTAAATCTCCTCTTGTTCCAAGAAATTCCATCCAGGCTATTGTTGAAATATAAGGTGGAATTAAGAGCGGCAGATATGAAATAATTCTTAAGAAAGATTTTCCTGGAATGTTGGTTTTTTCAAATAGGAAAGCTATTGGAACACCCATACATAAGCACAGTACCGCAGTCCCAAATGCAAATACCAAAGTTCTTGCAAAAATGGTAATTAATCTCGGGTCATAGAAGAAAGAGATAGAATTAACAAGAGAATTAATTGCTGAGGAATCATAGAATAATTGGATGGAAAAGATGCTTGTGAATAAGTTCAGAATTGGCAGGATGATAATTATAAAAAACAGAAATAATACAATAAATTTAATAGATCTTTCGTTCATAAAATAACCTGTAAATTATTATTTGCTGTCTGGGATTAAAATAATAGTCTCTGGTTTGTTTTATACCCAATCAATTAACTTATATTTCTAAAGTCAAAGATGCCAATACATAAAGTTTGCATAAATCATTTGCAAAGTTGTCATCCAGTTTTTCGCAGGTTTCAACATCTTTTGATATCGTGCCTATGCACCGGGCTCTTTCCATTTTAGATAAAATAGAATTGCATAAATCAATGTTATTTTCTATAATAGCTCTTTGACTGTAGCAGGCATCTGTTCCGCAATAACTGGAATCTTCGTGCATTATTGCGTCGCATAAATCTTTTTCAAATGGTTCTGAAGTAATTTCTTCGCAGTAAGAAGAATCATTTTTAACAACAGCCAAACAGGTATATTTTGCGCTTTCATGTCCGATGTCATCGCAATTTTCTTCAACATACAATTTGTAATATTTGTAGGGTATATATAAAAAACAGGATTCTAAGAGTGTTTTTGATTTTATATTCTCGCATATAGAAGGATTTTTCTCTTTCAACGCAATATTTGAAAAACATATTGTTCTCTGGAAAGGGTCTTCGATTTTGTTGCATAATTCAAGGTTCGCATTTTTCATTGTGGCAAAACGCCAACAGATTGATTTTAAATTACCTGCAAGGTCGCAGTAAGTTGAGTTGCTGGTAAAGAATGAATAGCAGGTTATTTTTGTTTCAGGGTGATTAAAATCATCGCACATTTCAATTTTAGTTGTCAGTTCTGGATAATCCGAATCTTTATTGGAATTCAAAGTTACCAAGGTAATTGTAATGGCCATTAGAATAATTAAAACATACAAAATATTTTGGTTCCTTTTTTTTATATTCTTTAACATAATTATTCATAAAATAAATCTAAATCTTTTCCCATAAAGAACATTTTGCAAAGGTCTTTTTCATCTTCAAGTTTATTGCAGTTTTCTATTTTGTTTGATGCAAATGCTATGCATTTTGCTCTTAAAAATTCTGTTGGTTCTTTAAGACAATAAGTCCATTCACTATTTTTTGAAACAAGAATTGCGCATAGTGGGTCAAG
>QMZS01000072.1 GCA_003663295.1 Candidatus Aenigmatarchaeota archaeon
CAAAGAAAATTATTATTCAGCGGCTTCATTTGCATTCTCAAAATCAATCTCCTACAAATACGGAATTAAATTAATTGAACTGTTTGAGAGTAAAGATAAAAAAACTCTTCTGAAAAATTACTTAAATTATATTGAAAGCAAAATTTTTGAAATCAACACCTCCAACATTGAACTTTACGCAATAACTGAAGAAAGATTATCAGAAACTCACAATAATCTTGAACTTGCGTGGAAAGATTATTACAATGAAGACTACACCCAAAGCATGTATTACGCTTCCTTTGCAGATCAAAGATTATATACTGCAATTTCGTGGATGGACTACGCTGACCAGTTCCCTCAATATATCAAAGCCGATAGGAATCCCAAAGAAGCCGCCAATGAAATTCTCTCTGAAACCTCATCCATATTAACTTACATTTCGCTTACAACATCAAACAGTCTGTTGAGCAATGCCTATGCCATGCTTGAAAAAACAAAAGATAATTACAACTCAGAAAAATATTATGCTTCAATTATAGCAGGAATTAAAAGTTATGTAAATGCTGAACTCGCTTCAGAAATATTATATAAAGAAGATGAATATCTTGTAGAACTTCACAGGAGAAGAGCTTTGGCAGCGATAAACAAAACAAATTCAGTAATAGGACAAAGTTATTTTGAGTATGCTGAATCCCTGAAAGAAGAAGACCCTTCAGCATCATTAGTTTATTATACCTACGCAGAAAAACTTTCAAATTTAAACCAATTGTTAAATCAGGATTTTAAACCTGAAGAAATAAAACCAAGTGAATTCTTAACCCCGGTTTCATGCAATTATAAAACTGCAATTTGGTTCCTTACAATTTCAGTAATCTTATGCTTCATCGCAGGAGTGATTGCGGGCAAAATATGGAAATAACAAATATGATTATTTCCGTCCCGCTTATCAATCTGGCGGCTATTTTTATCTGTGTTCTTCTTGTTGGATTTGGGTATATAAAAAAAATCCTTGATGAAAAATCAGCAATATTTACTTTTTCATTTTCTCTGTATTTTAGCCTCCTGTTTCCTCTCTACTGGTTTGCATCTCTAATGATATTATATATTCTCACAAGCTTTGCCACAAAATATAAAAGAAATTACAAAATGGTTGCCCATAAAAAAGGAAGGAAAATCAAAAATCTTATGAGCAATCTTTTTCCATCCCTATTATTTTCATTTATTTATCTGGTAATACCTCATCCAGCAATCTACTTTGCTTTTTTGTGCGGACTCTCCTGCGCATGCGCAGACACCCTTGCCTCTGAAATAGGGCAACTTAGCAGAAAAAATCCCAGACTTATTACAACCCTTGAAGAAGTTAAAACCGGAACAGAAGGTGGGGTATCTAAATTAGGTCTTCTCATAGGTTTAATTGGCGGTCTGCTAGTTTCACTTCCCGGCGCTTATTTGGGATTCAAATTATTCCTCCTTGCCACTTTAGTTGGATTTATTGGATGCAATATAGATTCTTACATTGGAGCAAAATTTGAGCTGGAAGGAAAATGTTCAAATGAAACAACTAATCTAATTGCAACAACATCCTCCGCGGTTTTAGGCTTGATTGTTTTTGTTCTATTATTATAAAATATTAACTAATACTTTTTGTAAAATAGATTATATTTATAGAAGAAAGATGGCGCAGTTTCAGCTATAATTTATAATTCTGAAGGATTTGTTCTTGTAGCAAGAAGGTCTTCAACAAAATTTCCTTTTCCAAATATACTTTCCCTTCCACCATCTTATATAAATAAAGGAGAAACTCCTGAACTAAAACTAATTTCTGCGGTGAAAAAAACTTGGAATTGATATAATTATCAAATGTGTTATTGGCACTAAAAAAGGTGCACAGGAAAATTATTTGTTGGCTATGACAGATTACTTTGCAGAAATAGTTGGAGGGACTATCAAACCAAACCAAGAGGATTACTCAGAAACTATATTTATAAATCCAATAAAAACATTTAGGAATGAAGACCGGAGTAAGATGGGATTTTGTACTCGGGTTTTGCTTGAAGCTATTGATAAAAATCCTGATTTCTGGAAAAAATATATTTAATTTATGAAACAATCAAAAAAATTATCCTGTTTAGATAACATTAAACTTTTTTAAAATATCTCTGACTCTTTGATCTCCTTTTATTTCAAGAAATCTTTGTTCAAGATATTTTTTATCTATTTCGCAAACCTTCATTAAAGCCTTTATATCTTCTAAATCATGCTTTTCTTTTTCTTTGCCTCTTTGTAAAATTGATTTGAGTAAAATGGTGTCAG
Source organism: Candidatus Aenigmatarchaeota archaeon (assembly GCA_003663295.1). Lineage (GTDB taxonomy): Archaea > Aenigmatarchaeota > Aenigmatarchaeia > QMZS01 > QMZS01 > QMZS01. Next base: position 2,296 of record QMZS01000072.1, read on the forward strand.
CTACATTGCATAATCTGAGCTCAAAATCATTGCCTTTCAATAAAGTTGTATTTTTCCAACAGAGATCTGTTAAACGAAATGTATAATCTGAACCCTTTATATTTATATTGTCCTGCGACATGAATTCAATTTCTCCATTCCTTCCAATATACAGAAATAAACCCTCACCGCAATCTTTGGTTAACGCAAAAGGGAAAATCTTTTTCAGTTTCAACGCATCTTCGTCAGCAACAAGAAAATCAATATCTGTAGGCACTCGATTGGAAGTTAATATTGAAACATGAGTTCCGCATAAAGACCATATTTAATGCCTGATTTATTTAGTTTCAATAAAACAGATTTTAGGAAAGGATTTTTATCCAATATTTTATTAAAATTTGGTTCTATGTGTCCATAAAATAATTAATCAAACTTATTAACAACTTTCGAATCCTTGTTTTTCAAGAGAACAATTCTTGAATCTTCTTTATAATCATCTAATTTATAATTACTTCGTTCAGTTATCTTCTCAGCAAATTCCTTTACATCATCAAAACTTAGCATAGAACCCACACCAAGTCTTTCCTTTGCATTGCCAATACTCATAAAAGATTTTACTTCAATAAAATCCGGGGAAGCAAGTTCAATTAATTTTAGATAATCATCAATGAAATTATAATCAAAGCTAAGATTCTTGATTAAAGTCAACCTAATCACCCGCCTTCCTTTGAAATTTTTCATTATTTTAAGACTTTCATTAAATTTATTCCAATTGTCTTTATCTGTTGATCTGCATATCTGCAAGAACTTCTCCTCATTCGGAGCATTTAATGAAATATATAACTGGAAATTTTTCTTTGGTTTTAATTTGGCTAAAACATCGGGTCGGGTTCCGTTTGTCACAAGAAAAACAGTTCTTGCTCTTTCGGTCAAATAATCTATCAACTCATTTATTTTTGGATATAAAGTGGGTTCTCCTGACAAAGAAATCGCAAAGTGGTTGGGGTCAAAAGATTCTTCCAGCTTTTTTTTATCAGCAACGCTACCCCCAAAACCTGACAATAATTTCTTCCTCAATTTTATGAGATTCTCCACAATTTCTTCGGGTTCATCAAATTCAGCGCCAAATTCTTTTATCATAGCTTCATTTGGACGCCAGCAGAAAATACAATTAAGATTGCAGATTATTACTGCTGGTGAAAACTGCATACATCTGTGGCAGTCAATTCCGTAAAACTGTTCCTTATAACAAACCCCAGTCCCTCTTAATGATTTCCGGTTCCACTCGCAAACCTGCACCCCGGAATGATTAAAAAGTCCATAATGTTTTTTCAATAAATCTCCCTTTGTCTTTTCGTCAATCATAATCATCTAAAATTATTATTAATAATTCAAAATATTTAAAACATAAAAAATAATTATTTTAATTTGCTTAATTTATCCTCGCTTAAATTAAAACCTTTGTCGGTTATTTCAGCAATCCAAATTTTTTCTCCTCCAGAAGCCATGTCTCTCTGAGCCGCGCATTTAATAGCACTCATTATAAGTTTCTTTCCTTCTTCCAAAGTCATATTGTCCTTGTAATCTTTTTCAAGAATACCATACACAAAAGGGCTGCCAGAACCAGTTGAAACATAATTTTCTTTTATGCATGAACCTGTTGGGTCAAAAGAATATATATGGGCTCCTGTAGAATCAACGCCTCCTATTATTATCTGCGTATAATAAGGATAAAATCTTCTTGCATACATCACATTTGACAACAAATTTGCAACAGCGCTAATGTTCATCTCTTCACCTGTCTGGAGTTTGTAAAGTGAAATCTCCGCTCTTAAGATATTTATTAATTGTTGAGCGTCGCTGACCATTCCCGCAATAGTTATGCCTATTTTATCATCTATCTTGAATACTTTCTGAACATCCTTATTTACAACCATGTAGCCCATAGATGCCTTTGATTCAGATGCAAGCAAAATACCTCCTTTGCAAGTCAAACCTATTGTCGTAGTTCCTGTTTTTACTAATTTATCCATCTTCATTTCGTCCATAATATACTTTTAAATTAATAAATTAAATTAGTATTCTAAAGATTATGGGCTCGTAGTCTAGTGGTATGATGCTGCCTTCACAGGAAAAATTAAATTTCGGAAAAGGGCAGAGGTCGGGAGTTCAATTAAGGTTTTCTTTAGAGAAAGAAAACTTTAAGCAAAAGAAAGGAAAAATCCATATATGCCCTTTGAAAATCTCCCCGAGCCCATTTACCAAAAATAGGTTATATGATGATGGTAACAATAATAGGTGTAAGAATAGCATCACCTCAACAAAAGAACGAAATATGGACCTCATTCTCGTCAAAGGCGGAACAACAACAAGCACTTACAAAGCTTTTGAAGCCTCAGTGCCTGATAAAGGAAAACCCAGCGAGTCTATTACAGTACCTGTCCGCACTGCAGTGGATATGTAAAAATAAACACTGGAATTGAATATTTAAATGTGGTGCTAAAAAATACTCTTAAAATGGGCACAATCAGAACAATGTTTCTTATATTTCTGGCAGGTCTTATGACTTTAATCATGGAAGAAATTTTAATGATATGGTTTGTGATGTTTTTCACACCATCTATTCTGGCTATAATGGGTGGTTGCTCTTTAATCTATATAAAAATGAAGTCCAAAAAGGGGGTCTATTATAGACACACTAGCATTGTGGATAAATATCATTTTATCAGTTATTGATAAACCTCCAAAATCGGCCAATTAGAGCCCTATAAATCAAGTCTCCAATCCTACTCGCAATCAACATCCAAATCCAACATATCCTTGCAAAATTTGCATATAAAAGGTCCTTCAAAACAGTCATAAAAATGCCTTGTGGGTATTTTATTAGTTTTTCCACAATTACTGCATATAATAG
>QMZS01000073.1 GCA_003663295.1 Candidatus Aenigmatarchaeota archaeon
CCTGATTTTCCTCTCCAAGTATTTTTCCTTTTGAATACCAGGAATGAGAATGCAATTCAAGAAACATAATATTATTAGTTTAGATTATAATCATTGATACCTTAAATTTAATAATACCCTTTCAGCGTTCCATAAAACTCTTTGTAATCAGGAATATCCCTGATAACCAATTCTGCGGAACTGCTTCCTGTTGTATTGACCGTAATATTTCCATTATTATATATTTTATTAAACACCCCCTGCGAAAAGTTTATATGGTCTATTTTACTGAAGATAATTGAAGTTTGTTTCTTATACAATATTCCTGAATTTGCAACAACCCTATAGTTTTGAATTGAAAATGATTTTGCTTTTACACTCCAGATTACAAAACCGAGCAGAATAATCAACAACAAAATAAATGGGGCTAAAATTACTTGAGCAAATTGATATACAATTAAACCCAATATTCCACCAATCAAAATCCAACCCACCAAAGAATTTGCTAAATCCGGTTTTGAAATCCTGATTGTTTCCGGAGAATAACTGGAAATATTTTTATTCATCTCAGATAATTGCTTTGAATCAGGTCTCTTGTAAAATATTAAATCAATCAGTTCATCCTTATTATTAATATCCGCAATATAATTAATTTTAAAGTTATTTGAAATAATCATCTGACTTTTCCCTTCTTGCACCAAATGTTCACCCGCAACATTAAATTTAATTGAACCAAATCCCGAAAAAGGATATTTCAGGGTGGTTAGATCTTTTATATTATCATACAAAACATAATAAAAATCCTTGAAGAATATTCCTCTGGTAAAATAAACATAATCTTTGAAATAAGTGAAGTTGGATTTTTTATAATAGATAATTTTATAGATTATAATAAAAATGCAAAGAACGACCATTACTACAGGCACTATTGCGATAAGCATATTGATTGCAAAAGCAAAATAAGAAGAACCTAAAAGTATTATTGTAAAAATCAAAGTGATAAATAAATTTGCTTTAAGAAAATCAATTATTTTAAAATTAGAATCCATTTTATAGATTTCTTCCTGAGCGCCTATTCCTGATTTTGCCAAGAGTGCTTGATATATTCCATCTGATTTCTTTATATTCTCAAATTTAATATCTTCTGAAGAACCAATTGACCAGAAATGTATGCTGCAGGTATTGAACCATTTATCAATAAAACTTTCTTTGAAAATAACCGACATAATTTTATCATTGGTGAACTCCTTGTTTTTCGAAGAAATAAAATTATATCTTTCCTCAATACTATTTGATTTAACAAAATATTTTGTTGAATTTATTTTAATTGCTATCTGAATTGAAATAATAATCCAGAGAATCATCAAAGGGAATAAAATAAGACAAATGGGGAGAATGATTAACAAAGGAAGCATCGTCCTTTTAGTATCCATTTTATACTCTGCTGTAAAATTTGTGTCTCTTGGCAAAGTCTTCGATGTATGGGTTATTTGTGTTTTAGATTTAGATGATTTAGCTGTTTGTTTATTTGTTTTAGAAATTTGTTGTTTTCCAGTTCCAACCAAAGAATTTGTTTCGCTTATTAATTTATCTATATTTGATTCCATCTCCTTGCCATTAGCCATATTTTTGAAAAGAACCTCCTGTTTGGTTCCCTGACAGCTAATCTTCACATCATATAAACCAAATATTTTATCGATAATGGTCTGCGTAATCGTTGAATCAGAAAGATTCTCTATTGGAATAAAAGAATAATTCTTTGAGAGAAAACCTTCGCTATAAGTTATTGTATCTGAATAAATACTATAAACCCGCTTCTTTAAATCCAAAAACCTAAAAGCTAGAAAACCAAATACAAGCAAAGCTAGAAAACCAGATAAATATAAAAATAATTGATTCTCCAGAACAAACCTGATTATACTTAATTCAGTATCAAAAAAGAACCATGCCATTATAATCAATGTTGTGACTAAATTTCTAAATACCTCAAAGAAAACTCCTATTGAACTTGGACGTTCCTTCTGAACCAATTTTGATTTTGATAATTTAAATCCATTATATTGCATTATCTTTTCAATATATTCATACATCTTATTTGTATTATCTATGGATTTGAGGAATATTTCCGAGACACCGCTTCCAGCAGATTCTATCACCACATTTCCTGTTTTTAAAAGTTTATTCTCAAGGTAAGGCAATTTCATAGTTACATGGGTTATATTTTTGATAATCAACTCAGTCTCGCTATTAGAGAATATTCCGCCTGAATTATAGATAATTTTATCCTTGAAAAAAGTATAACTCTCTTTTCTATACTGAACATTCAATGAATAATAATTGAACAATTCAATTGCTATAAAAAATATGACAACAAATAAAACATACTCTTTCAAAACCAAACTTGCTATTGAATAAATAATCACAAAAATAAGGAATAAACCAAGAGAAATTTTAAAAAAACTGTAATCAACATAAGACGCTCTATTTGGTTTTAATTTATATTCATAAGACATAATTATAAAGGATTTTGTTAACTAATGAATGGCTTCTCAAAAGAACAACTTATATTTTATTAAACAGTTTTAAAAAAGGAATTAGTTCTCACCGAACATTTTCAAAAAGGAATTATTATAACTTATCAATTATCCCTAAAAAGAACTCCTTGTCCTTCCTATAATTTAATAAATCAGCAACCTTGTCTTTTTCAACCCATCTGGCTTCAGGATTATTTGGGTCAATTGGTTTGAGAATTTCCTGATTTGTTCTGAACAAAAACATTGCAATTTCTTTTAGTTCTGATTTATCAGCCTCTTCTTTCAGCCCAATTCCATATCTTTTGTATTTGCCAAGTTCTCTTATTAATTTCAATTCATTCGCCCGGATTCTTCATAAATTTCCCTTTTTTGCGGCGGTTAATTCATCCTCGCCATTATCAATATGACCTTTTGGCAAATACCTGGAATACCCATTCCGGTTAACTGCAAAAATTAATCCTTTATTGTTTGTCACAATTCCTCCAGCAATCTTTGTTTGTTTCATAAATTTATTTCCTGATTTTAACCCGCTCCTTTTCATTTATCGTAATTTCCCTGTGAGGGTAAGATAATTTTATCCCCTTGGCTTTACTTAGATTATTAAAAATATCCTCAGTTATTCTCCCTGAAATTTCCTGTAGTCTCTTTGCGGGGGCAAAATACCTTACATGAATGCTAAGCCCATTTGGAGAAAAATAGGTCCTTACATAAGGTTCTCCCTTAGTTTTTTCAATAAACTCTTTTGTCACTTCTTTTGCTACCTCTAAACAAATTTTCGTTGCTTTTTTTAAATCACTCTCATAGGTAATCATAGGCACTACCTGATCAAGAATATATTCATCTTTTGAAGTGTAGTTTATCAAATTCTGTTCAAACAAAATTGAATTTGGAACCATTACAATCCTTCCTGAAGTTTCTTCTCCTCCAATTATCCCGCCTATTTCAGAAATATAAATATGGGTGAGTTTTACATCGGTCACATCCCCCCGGACAGCTCCGATAGTTATCCTATCCCCAATTTCAAAAGGTCTTGTAGTAATTACCATTATCCATGCAGCAATACCTGTAATTGGTTTTTGCAATGCCCATCCCAGAGCCGCTGAAAATAATCCCGCAGTTAAAGCAAAACTGGTCCAAGAACCTGAATAAGCGGCTATTGCAACTCCAACAACAATCATCACAACTGCATATTTTAAGACTCTTGAAAAGATTTCAACATTTGATTTTTGTTTCTTTGTTTTTACAAGTTTCAATAAATGTTTTTTTACAATATTTAAACAAGTAATAAATACAACATAAACAATAACAACCAGAATAATAGTTTTCAGAAAAGTTATTATATTCACAAATGAATTAATCAGTTCAAAATCAATTTCCATATCTTGGTTTAATTTAAAATCTAATAAGGATTCAAACAAAATTCATAAAGTAGGTACTCAATTTACAAGAATTCTTTAAAACAAACTATTTAAACTATATATTATGAAAGGACAGATTTTTATTCTCGGAGCAATGGGAATTGTGCTTGCTTTGTTCATGATAATCCCAACAATTCAAAAAGAAATTTATCTCCCAAACACAGATAATTCCATGCTTAAAAATATTGCGGGAGAATATAATTATTGGATTGCGTATTCAAGTATTGGAGGATCCTCTGAGATTTTGGATTTTGGAACTTTTGTAAAAGAAAATTATCCCAACATGGAATTTTTCTATGTTTATACTGAAGGCAATAATCTGAAAGTTGCAAATTTCTTTGATGAAGAAATGGGATTTTCAGTAAATGGTGATAATTTTTCTATTAAGTCAAATCAATCCATCGAAACCTCTTTCTCTAGTGAACTGGATTTTTCCTCAGATTATAGAAATTTCAAATATATTCCTGAAAATGAATTCTCAGGCGCAATATTTCTTAGAGTTGATAAAGGAATCGCCAGGATACAATTGCTTGAAATATTTGAATAATTAACATCTTCTTAGTTAAACTTGAACTATAACAATTCATTGAGTTTGATAAGATTGTCAAGAATCATCCAATCTATAAATTTGTGAAATCTTACTGTTGCAAAGTCTGCAACTCAAGCATGTGTTTCTGGATATTGTCCTGCAATTCTTTCCTCCGACCAGATACTTGCGGAAGAACTGATTCCATGCCTTTTATTTTCTCTTCTATATGTCTATCAACCTCGATTTTATCCATTTTCACAAAAAGTTTTCTTCCCACATTAACCAAAAATGAATTATCATCTGTGATTATTGAAGGAACCAAAACCCCGGAACCCATTTTAGAGAAACCTTCGCCCGCAATCAAACCTTTAACATCTTTCCTGAGTTTTGCGGATTCTTTAATCTTGGAATTTATTACATCATACTGCATTGAAATCTGTTCAAATTCCTTATTTAACATTTCTATATGCATATATATTTCCTGAGCTTTCTTCTGCAATTCTTCCTGACCTGCCATAATATTGTAAAATTAATAAAAGGTTATTATAGATATATATTAAATATATATATGGTGGAAGAGTATGAAGTTGTTCCGATTACGCCTTTAAGAAAAATTGAACAAAGACTTGAAAGAATTGAGCATGGATCTCCAGGATA
>QMZS01000074.1 GCA_003663295.1 Candidatus Aenigmatarchaeota archaeon
ATTTATCCAGTTCTCAACTTCAGAATCTTCGGCAAAAACCTCAAAATTTTTTATATCTCTGTTTCCAATGTTTCTGACTTCTATCGTAAAGTTTCTCGTTTCATTTTGCCTCATTGTTGCTCCATTCGGGAATATTGCCAGATAAGATTTTCTTGAATCTGTTCCGCGTCCTCCGCCGCTTGTTATCTTATCATTTGAAATTAAATCAGAAACTGAAGTTTCCATCGTAGAAAATAAGAAATATATAAATTTATTTTCCAAAAGATGCAGATGTATGCCCCAAGAATCTGCATAATTGCCATAAGATAAATTAATCTGAGATTTTTCATGAGATTCTCCACAAAAAATTCCAATCAGATATATTTTATCTGTCAGATTATATGCAAATGCGTATGCTTTGTATTTTCCAGAATTATTTGGATCGGCGTCAACTATTATGCCATTACCTGTAAATATTTTTAGTGAACCTGTTTTATTTAGAGGTATAAACAGAGAAGTATTTTCAGCGGGATTGGTAACATTTGCCAACATATAAGAATCAAATATTTTATATGATAAATTTATATTTCCGTAATTAATTTTTATTGTCCAGGTGTTATTTGTTTTGTTGTAAAAAGCAAGATTGCCTCCATCATATTGAAAATCGGTTCCGTTTGTCAAACCAATTGCTCCGTATTTTCCCTCTCCACCAAGCAATTCTGCATTATTATATCTTAAACTTGATATTACTCCGGTTGTGTCGTTAAATTCCAGATTCAAAATATCTGCATCTATATTTAAGCCATATATTGGACTGATAAAAATTATCAGAATTGATAATGCAAATATGCTTCTTCTCATGTTATTAACTATATTAAAATAATAAATAAGCATTTATAAATTATAAAAAATTAAAAATTAATTAAAAAATTATCCGTAAAAAATCATTGAAATTTCTTTTGATTTCCTGTCATAAAAAGGATAGTGCATCTGCCATGTGTTTAAATCAGCTCCGTAATACGCCGAATAGTATGAAAATGGCAGATCATGTACAAATATCATCGTTCCAACGGTCTGAGTTCCTTTATACAATTTATAATCTGCCAATGATGACCTGTACCAGTTTGATTTACAATAGTTGGTAGGAGTCGCTGTTATAATTTGTCCAAGGGTTGTGAAATAGGTTAAGATGCCTATTCCCATATTATAGTTTCTTATGAAAGGTATATACAAATATTCATTCTTATATCCTGGACTATATTTTACTTTTATCATCGTGCTGTTCTTTGGAATGTACCAGACAATTTTCTTGTTATTGCCCAAAATCTGACTTGTTCCGTTTGGTTCTATTGTTATTATATACCTATTTGTCTTGTTTTTTACGGTTATTTTGTGGTTCTGATCGTACTGATAATACATGTCTGTTGCCCACCTTGTGCAAACATCTCCCGTTCCGTTCCACGTACTTCTTCTCAAGCCAATTGTTCCCCATACTCCGTTTCCGTCTCCCGTTAAAAATTCAACTCCTTTATATTGCAAACTCGTTACAACTCCGCCATGTTGCTCATCAAAGGTTATGTTGAAATACTGTGTATTTATATTTAGGGCATATGCAGATTGAATAAAAATCACCGATACCATTAACACGCAAAACCCAATTACTCCTGCTTTTATATATTCCATAAAATAATAATTATTTAAATATTTAAAGATTTTTTCAAATAATTACGGAACAATTACATAAGCATTACAATATAAATGTAAATTGCGGGAATCCTGTTCAGTAATGGGATAGTAAAAATATGAATTATTTTCATTTAATGGAGGGTGTATCTTTTATTGTCGAGAAAAAACTTAACGAAACGGAGCAAAATAAATTAACAGACCTGATTGCCCCAGAATTTAAAAAATACGAAATTTTCGCATTTGGAAGGAAAAAGTTAAAAGAGGAAAAACCAATGAAATTTTTAAATATTAAAAATACCAAAAAAAGAACCCAATACGCTTTAAAACTGTGCGGATATGACACGATCTGCATCATTAGAAATATAAATATACTTTTCAGCAAAATAAAAGCAATTTCGGAATTGCTGAATTCCAATGATTTGATTATTGGCGAAATAGAATCAAAACATTATAATTTTTATACAAAACACATAACGAAACAACATATTGGCTTTTTGTTGTTTTCAAAGAAAACTCTGCTTAAAAGAGGATTTTTAAAAAATTATCCCGATTTTAAAAATCTGAAAATCGGATACGCCGAAATTCCCCTCAGAGAAGAAATCAAAGTTCCCAAAATTTTCAGACCTTTAAACACAATTTTCTCATTCCTTGTTTATCCGCATGCATCCGAAAAAAAAGAAATTAATATTTCCATCGGCGAAGACGATTATCTTTATATTCCTGAAATATACTCTGCGAAGAAAACCCTGACCATTGAGAATATCCAGTTTCTTTCAGTTCTTGGGATCGTTTGCATTGCATTGCTCGGAGGATTCTGGCATTTCTTTGGTGTTAATCCCTTGATAATTTTTATAGGTTTTTGCACTTTCTTTTATCTTTTCTCGCTGTTTTTCAAACTTGACCTTGTGTTTAATGCAATAAATTACAAGCCAATGAAATTTTCAGAAGAAGAAATTAAAAGAATAGACGATAAAAAACTGCCCGTATATACTCTTTTAATTCCTCTTTACAAGGAAACCGAAGTCCTTAAACAGATTGTTTCTGCAATACAAAATCTTGACTGGCCCAAAAATAAACTGGATGTGAAATTTCTGCTTGAAGAAGACGATTCGGAAACAATTAAGGCTGTTAAAAAAATGAAACTTCCGGAATATTTTGAAATTGTTATCCTGCCAAACACATACCCAAAAACAAAGCCGAAAGCCCTTAATGTGGGATTGACAAAAGTTAAAGGAGAATACCTCGTCCTCTATGATGCGGAAGATATGCCAGAGAGAGACCAACTGAAAAAAGCGTATCTCGCCTTTAAAAAACTTCCAGAAAAATATGCGTGCGTGCAGGCAAAATTAAATTACTACAACAAAGATCAAAATATTCTAACTAAATTGTTCACTTCTGAATACTGCACATGGTTTGACCTGTACTTGCCCGGTCTGATGGCGAGAAATTATCCTATTCCTCTCGGCGGAACTTCAAACCATTTCAAAGTGGAGATTATCAAGAAACTCGGCGGATGGGACCCTTACAATGTTACCGAAGATTGCGACCTCGGAATGAGAATCTATAAAAAAGGATATGATACCGGAATTATAGAATCAACAACGTGGGAAGAGGCAAATTCAAAATTGCACGGATGGATAAGGCAGAGGTCAAGATGGGTTAAAGGTTATATTCAAACTTCTCTCGTTCATTTAAGGCATCCAGTTCGGAGTTTAAAAGAATTCCGATTAAAAAATTTCTTTGCGTTCCTGTTTTTTGTCGGAGGAACGCCTTTGATTCCAATTTTAAATCTGTTTTTCTGGGCCTTAACAATTCTCTGGTTTACAACAAATTGGCTAACTATTAAAGCGTTGTTTCCCCCCATTGTTTTTTATCCCGGTTTATTTTCTTTAGTTATAGGAAACTTTATTTTTATTTATCTTTCCCTTCTTGGATGCGTTGAGAGAGAATTTTATAATTTAATCAAATGGAGCTTGCTGGCTCCGTTTTACTGGCTTCTGATGGGTTTTGCCTCAATAAAAGCCTTTGCCCAGTTAATAAAACTTCCTCATTTCTGGGAAAAAACAACCCACGGTTTTCATCTTATTGAGAAAAAAGAAGCCGGATTTTTGAAAAAAACAAAGATTTTGAAACTCGGCAGTTTTGTTAAAACCGGAATTTTGAAACTCGCCAAAGCATACAATAGATTGGATAAACACCTGGAGAGAAAGATCGAAAAGTTAAAGAAAAAGTTGGCAAAATATTTTAAAAAATTTACCACTAATAGATTAATGAAAAGGTGGAGAAAATGAGCGGGAAAATAATTTTGTTGGTGCTATTCGCAGCGTTTTTGGGAAGTTTGGGACAATTATTCTTCAAAAAAGGTTCTGCCAATTTAAGCTTTAATGTAATGTCTCTTCTAACAAATTGGTATTTGATATTGGGTCTTTGTCTTTATGGAATATCAACAATTATTTATGTTTATGCTTTGAGTTATGGAGAACTATCTATGCTATATCCAATTATAGCAACTTCTTATATATGGACTTGTTTTCTTGCTGTTTTAATATTGGGGGAACATATGAGTTTTGTGAACTGGGTGGGCATTTTGTTTATTCTTTTGGGTGTTAGTCTGGTGTTAAAATGAAAGATGTTTCAATTGTTGTTCCTGTTTATAATGAGGCGGAAAGATTAAGAAAAAATATTCCAAAAATCATAAAAGAGATTGAGAAGACAACCAAAAATTATGAATTAATTATCGCCGAAGACGGATCAACGGACGGGACAGACAAAGTTGCTGAAAAATTGTCCACAGAATTCAAAAATATTGTTCACCAACATTATGAAGAAAAATTAGGAAGAGGAAAAGCATTAAAAAAAGCTTTGGAAAAATCAAAAGGAGAAATTTTTATTTATATAGATGTTGATTTAGCTACTGATTTAAAACATCTCAAAGAGTTGATAGAACAAATTAATAAGGGTTATGATATTGTTATTGGTTCAAGGAGAATAAAGGGGGCAAAAGTAGAAAGAGAATTGAAAAGAAAAATAACAACCTTTTGCTATAATTCTCTCATAAGATGTTTGTTTAGAGACGGCATAAAAGACCATCAATGCGGATTCAAAGCGTTTAAGAGGGAAGCTTTAAAAAAGATTATTGATGAGGTTGAAGACAACAAATGGTTTTGGGATACGGAAGTTCTGGTAAGAGCGAAAAAGAAGGGATTAAAAATAAAGGAAATTCCAGTTGAATGGAAAGAGCCGAAAAACAGTCATGAGAGCAGAGTGAATATTTTCGCAGACAGCAAAGAAATGTTTTTCAGTGCTTTGAAACTGAAGATAAAACTATTTAAAGAAAACAGATTGAAAAGAATTAAGAAGGAAGATACAGGATTACGAAAAGCGGAATTTTCCAAACAAATA
>QMZS01000075.1 GCA_003663295.1 Candidatus Aenigmatarchaeota archaeon
AAAATTAAATTTATTTTATCCTCAGATGAAATATTCGATAAATTACCCCACAATAAAACCCTAACCATTTTGATTCCAAGAAATGAAAAATAGTTAGAATTACTGCAACTTAACTATAATTTTATATACTGGTAAATGCCAAGCAGTAATTCCCATTTGCATAAATTTGTTTAGAATAGTATTTATATTGTTTTAGAGGTAACTACAACAATTGTCTTAATTAATCAAGACTCAAAAATTCTTTCCTTTTTTTCTGCTCAATATCAAGCTGGCTCCCGAATTTGTTTGCCTTAAATCTTCCTGTTTCCGGGTCTCTCCTAAAAGTTATGTTGAAATTTCTAAGAAAATTGTTCAACGCTTCATAAGTCGATATTATTTCCGCATCGCCTGACCTTGATGGTTTTCCTGTGAAAAACAAAATCCTGTTTGAAATCTGGGAGAGCAGATGCAAATCGTGGTCAACAATTACAGCAGTCGCACCTTTATTTTCTATAATCCTCTGCAAAACCTTAACTAACTGCAATCTATGCTCAATATCAAGAAAAGCAGAAGGTTCATCCAATAAATATAAATCAGCATTCTTTGATAAACATAAAGCAATTGCAAGAGTCTGCAGTTCTCCACCAGATAACTCATCTACTCTTTTCTTGTAAAGAGTTTCAAGGTGAAATGGATAAGAAATCTGTTCTCTAAACCCACCAGTCTTTGGAATAATATCCTCAACAAGATCTGAACTATCAGGGTGCAGATATTGCGGTTTATAAGCTATACTAACTTTGCCTACTTTCCCTTTATCAGCTTCAATTTTATTTGCAAGAATTTCCATAAAAGTTGTCTTGCCTATCGCATTCGGTCCAAGAACCCCAAGAATTTCCTTTTTGTAAAGTTCGCCTTTTTTAACCCTCAATCTAAAATTACCTTGTTTTTTCTCGATATTTGTGAATGAAATCAGTTTATCTATTTTCATGTTCTCTTGCATACCAAACCCAAATGTGATTTTTTCCCTTCTTAATCTCACATTCTCTGCAGGAAGATATCCGTTAAGATAAGAATTGATTCCTCTTAAAGAAGGATATAATGTTGAAACCACTCCATAAATTCCGGGCGAACCATATAACAAATATACTTCATCTGCAATATAATCAAGTAATGCAAGATCATGCTCAACAACTATTACTTCCTTATCTTTCAGCCTGCTTTTTAACAGGTTCATTATTTTCATTCTTGAAATAACATCCAGATAAGAAGAAGGTTCGTCCAACAAATATAAATCGGCTTCCTTTGAAAGGCACAAAGCTATATTTAATGCCTGCAATTCTCCCCCCGAATAATTATTTTTTTTGGTTATATTTAATTCCTTTATAATTGATTTATCGAGTTCATCCACATCAACCGGATTTAAAACCTGGGGTTTGTAAGATAGCGTTCTTTCTCCCTTTAAATAGACCTTTATTATTGTAGGCAAATCATCTAAATTCGGTTTTAATTCTCCTGCAAGAACTTTCACTGCTGTTGATTTTCCTATACCATTTCTCCCGACCAGACCAATAATGTTTCCTTTTTTTGGAACAGGGAAATTATACAACGCAAATTTGTTTTCACCATACCTATGAATCAAACTTCCAATTTTCTCAGGAGTATTGACAATTTTTATTGCTTTAAAAGGACACCTGTTTGCGCAAATACCGCATCCAACGCAGAGTTGTTCATCTATAACTGCGCAACTATCGCCATCTATCTTAATGCATTCTTCACCCAGTTTATTTCTTGGGCAGACCTTCATACATAAATTCTGGCATTTCTTAGGCTCACACCTTCCTTCATCAATAACAGCAATTCTCATCTTAAGAGAAAATGGGTATATTTAAAAGTTCATTTGAAATAACCAACAATACCAAAAACGCAATTATACATACAAGAATAATTACTATCAATAAAACTGGATAAGAGCCTAAATTTTCTTCTCCCATAAATTACAGAGTTATTTATTTTTTATTCAAAAGATTCTAATGCTTCTTGATTATAAAAATATACATCAGTATTTAATTCATCAAACCAAAAAACTTAACCGCATTTTCAGTAGTTATTTTATCCACTTCCTCAAAACTTAATTTTTTTATCTCAGCAATCTTTTCCGCGACCAGTTTGACTGAAAGCGGGGTATTTCTTTTTCCAAAACCGAGCCATGGAGCATCTGTCTCAGTCATCAGTTTTTCAATAGGTGTTTTTTTGATTATTTTCTTTGTTGTCTTGCTCCTAAAAACCGATGTATTCACGGATACAAAATAACTTGTTTCAATTACCTCCGGGATTAAGTCTTTATCTGAAAAATAATGAAGTAGTACTCTCTTCGCTTTTTGTTCCTTTAGAATCTCAAGACACTCCTTTTCCGCATCCCTTGAATGAATCACTAAAGGCAGGTTTAATTCTTTTGCAAGATTAATGTGTTTAACAAAAAGTTCTTTCTGTTTTTCCCTCCACTCCGGTTCTTTGACCCAGTGATAATCCATACCACACTCTCCAATCCCCACAAGGTATTTTTTATTTTTCGCAAGTTCTTCAAAATATTTGTTTATCTTATTTTCAGGAACTTCAGAGATATATTCGGGGTGAAAACCTGCTGTGAGAAAAACAAAATTAGGATATTTTTTAATAATCTCCAGACTTTTGTTAAAATCTCTCATATGAGCGCAACAAGTAACAACAGCTTTCAGTTCCTTTTTGCAGTTCAGGATTACCTCTTCCCTGTCAGGATCATAATCTTTTTGCTCAAGGTGGCAGTGGGAGTCTATCATTAATTAACTAGATTTTATATCTAATCTAAAATTTACTTATTATTACTACTATAAAAAACTTATATCTTACTCATAAAACATAACCGCTCGTATCCTCGATCAAACCAAACCCTGAACCTAACTTACTAACATCAACATCACAATCTTCCATAAATATATCAACAACCTCGCTCAAATATTCAGAATAAGTAAAAAAACCGACTTTTTTAAATGTAAATTTATGAGAAGAATAAGATTTTAAAGAAATAAAAATTTTGCCTTTATTTGCTGTAATTATCCACCTTGGATTCTTTTTCCCAAATCTCTTTATAGTTAAATCCTTGAAAATATATCTCTTATTTTTTGTGCTATCATAAAATTCGAATGTGGATTGCAATTTGTGATTAAATTTTGATATCTGTATTTTTACTTCAAAGTAAGATAGTATAGAACCATTTGAAAATACTATTCTTCCCCAATTCCATGGGATAAAAGGACCAATTACAACAACTTTTTGAACATAACCCTTTCCACTAAACTTTTTTTTATTTAATGTTCCAGTAAAATCAAAATATAAATTTATCAAAGAATAACCTACAAATGACTTAAAATAATTGCCAAAACCAAAATAATCCGATTTATCTTTAGGTTTTGTTAACTTTAGATTTACAAGTTCTTTGTTATTTTTGGATATATTAAGAAAATACTTTGGGAATTTCCCTTTGTAATTTATTTTACCTTGTTTATTAGAAACTATAACCTTGTCAGGATTCATTGATATCAAACTTTCACCATTCAACATCAAATCTTTTTTATTATCATAACTCCAAGCAGTCATATACCCATTTCTTTTTCCTTCATGTTTTCTGCATTTCACTTTCTTTTTATTTATTCTTATAGTCTCGGAACTATCTCCAAACATTGCAAGAAGTTGTCTTTCATCTTTAGGTTTTGTTGATACAAATTTCATAAACCAATATTCTTTTCCTGTGGGTGGCAAATCTTCAAAACAAAAAAACATAGGGTCAATCTCGTGTGTAGAATTTTTTGTTTTTTTAAGTTCAATTAAAGATTTATACCTTGAATTAATCTGTTTAATCTTTTCTTTAAAGTGCTTTTTTTCAATATTTGATAAAGTTTTGATATATTCATTTATAGTGTTAAATACACTATCCTTCATTTTTTCTATTTTCATATTTTATCGTTCTTATTGGACTTAGATTGAGTATTCAATGATTTACTGAATTTTTTTTCTACAATAGGTCTGTGGATTGCATTATACGAGCAAAAAGGAATTACTCTATCATCCGGCGTAGAATAATGAATAACGCATCTCTGAACCCTCTGGCAGTCAAAATTATAAACATCCATAAAATGCATGGCACCAATCAGCATTGATTTTTCGGCAAATTCCCCCAGCGCTTTTGCATCTCCTTTCAAAAAATTAATAGCAAGTTTAACTACATTTATTGATTTTGGCATTTTTGATTTATCAACTAATTTTGGAATCTCTTTCATAAATTTAGCCATTGCTTTTATTTTCCAGACGCTGTGATTTTTTTCTTTTTCCTTATATATCTGCTTTATCAAATTAAAAAATCCATCAGCATCAACGAATCTTGTGATAGGGATTATTTTTCCGTCTTCTACATAAATATATGTTGCAGAACCGCATGCAGGATGAGCAGAAAATTTCGCCATTGGCTTGTTTTGCAGTTTTTCTAAGAATAAACTCAATGGAACTACAGAAGTAATTGAATGAAAATCATCTGGCCCTATCTGTCCTTCTGTTTGCTTTTCAAGCAAATGCATTAAATCAGGTTGAGTGATTCTCATCCTTTTGCGATCTTTGTCAGTAACTCTTCCGGCAAAGGACAATGGCTGAAAATTTACACCGCTGACAACATCAGCATTTTTTATAGCAAATTTCACAATATCTCCTGCTTCTTTGTCATTGACTCCTCCAATTAATGTTGGGACCAGAATAATCTGCTTAAAATTCATCTGCCTGCAATTTTCAATAACTTTCAATTTTATCGGAAGTGCATTGAAACCGCGTATAGTATAATATGGTTCTTCTGTAACCCCGTCAAATTGAAGATATACAGTATCTAAACCAGCATCTTTCAATACACCAATATATTTTGGGTCTTTTGAAATATTAATACCATTTGTCGCGATAAGAACCTGCAAAAACCCCATTTGCTTTGCCATCCTGATTATGTCAGGCAGATCATCGCGCATTGTCGGTTCTCCTCCTGAAAACAT
>QMZS01000076.1 GCA_003663295.1 Candidatus Aenigmatarchaeota archaeon
ACGACGATGGAACTAAACTATACGTAGTTGGTTTATATTACGAAAGAATTTACGAATATAATCTTTCTACTCCTTATGATATTTCGACAGGAGTTTATAACGATTACTTAAGTATAAGTTCTCAAGATTCTCAACCGACTGGAATGACTTTTGATAATGATGGAGATAAATTATATATTGTTGGAATGGATACAGGCAAAGCTTATGAATATAATTTATCAGATTATTATGATATCAGTTCAGGAATATATAATGATAATTGTGATGTGAGTGGTCGAGATTCTTCACCTACTGGTGTGGCTTTTAACAACGACGGAACTAAATTATATGTTTCAGGTGATCAAAATGATGGTATTTACGAATATAGTTTAACTACGCCTTATGATATTTCAACTGGAGTTTATAATGATTGGTTGAATATAAGTTCTCAAGATGATCACCCTTATGATTTGTGCTTCAATAATGATGGAACTAAATTGTATATTGTAGCTTCGACCAATGAAAGAATTTTAGAATATAATCTTTCCTCTCCTTATGACATTTCAACAGGAGTGTATAACGATTACTTAAGCGTAAGTTCTCAAGATAATTCTCCTACAGGCATAGCTTTTAATAACGATGGAACTAAACTCTATGTTTCAGGAGACCAAAATGGTGGAATTTACGAATATAATTTAACAACTCCTTACGATATTTCAACTGGAGTTTATAATGATTGGCTAAATGTGAGTTCTCAAGATAGTGATCCGACTGGTTTAAGTTTTAATGACGATGGAACTAAACTATATGTAGTTGGTTTCTATTATGAAAGAGTTTATGAATATAATCTTTCTTCTCCTTACGATATTTCAACTGGAGTTTATAATGATTACTTAGAAGTGAGTTTCCAAGATTCTCAACCGACTGGAATGGCTTTTGATAATGATGGAGATAAATTATATATTGTTGGAATGGATACAGACAGAGTTTACGAATATGACATACCTGTCACAACTTTTTCGATAACTCTTAATTCTCCTCCCAATCAGACAATAACAAACGATTTATCTCCAAATTTTAATTTCACTGTTTCAGGAAATGAAAATTCTTACGATTGCGTTTTGTATTTAAACGACATAAATAAAGGAAGTAATTCAACGACTCTAAATAATACAGCAACAATAATTACGAGTTCGACTCTTTCAGATGGAGTTTACAATTGGTATATTAATTGCACAGCTGGAGATGTTGAAAATCAAAGTGAAATTAGAGAAATTACAATAGACTCAACTTCTCCAACTTTGTTTTATAATCCAACATCTACTTCTCAAGGATATCATCTTCAAAATTGGATATTTATAAATATAACAGCGAGCGATACAAACAAAGATTCTGTCATATTGGAGTGGAACGGAACTAATGAAACTTTCGACAATTCTAATGGAGATATTTATTGGGAAAATAAAACAGGGTTACTAATTGGAAAATATACTATAAAAGTTTATGCAAATGATACAGCTGGAAATTTAAATATTACGACTAAAAGAATAGTTGATTTATATAATGTATCTTATGATTTGCCAGTTTTAATGGCGGATTCAATTGTAAAAGTGAATGAAAATCAGATTTATAATTTTTCGGTGAATGTAACTTCAAGCGGAAACATTACAAATTTTCAAATAGATTTGACAGATTATTACGACGAAACTCTTTATTCAAACAATTCAGCTTACAATCAGACGGTAAATATTACTCAATCACTACAACTTTTTTGGATAAATTTAACTGGGAATACAATAGTTCAAAAATCTCCGACTGAAATTAGTTGTCCAACTGATTACACAAAAGGTAATTATTCAGGTTACGGATACTGCAAAAAAGTAACTGGAACGGAAGACATTAGAGAAGTTTACTACATAATGTGGATAAATGTAAAAGATAATTCTTCAAGAAACTATGAAATAAATTTCTCTATGCCTTTTATTTCCGAAGACTTGTCAGATTTAATAAGTTTGAACTACACTATTAATAATTCAAACAAAGACTTATCATTCTCAACTTCCTCTAAAACTCTAACAATAGGAAAGAGTCACTCCACCAGTTCCTTATCAGAAGGAGAATACCAAGTTAAAGTAGAGTTCTCTTATCTCTACACTGGAGGAACTACTGGAGGCGGTGGTGGTGGAGGAATTTCAGCAATTTGCGGAAACGGAATTTGCGAAATCGGTGAAACTCCAGAGAATTGTCCTCTTGATTGCGAAAATGCAACTTTTGAATTGAACTTGGATCACTTGGTTTTAATAGGACATCCAGGAAGTAAAATTAAATGTTGGGGAATTGAAAGAGGTTGCGCTCTCAAAGTTACAAATCCTTCTGAAAAGAAAATTCATATCAGAGTTGAAATAGAGTCTAACGACGAGAGCAAGAATTGGATTTATTTGTCTCTTGATGAAGAAAACTGGGCTCAAATTCTTGATTTTGATATTGTAGGAAAATCTTCAAGGTGGGTTTATTTTGATATTAGTGTTCCAGAAAATGTTGAAGTTGAGAGAGATTATCAGAGCAATTTGAAATTTACTTCTTCAAATTACGCTTTGAGTTTTCCGATAATGATGAGGATTGAGAAATTTCCGCCTATTCCTTTTGAAAAAATATTATTTTTATTGGACTCTACAATTATAAAGTTTCCGAGAAGCGGGTTTGAAATAAAAGTTTGGCATATTCTATTTATTTCGTTATTGTTATTGACGGTATTGTATCCGATTCTTAAAGGATACGGAATGAGTAGAAAAGTTTACAACAAAATCAAATACGGAATTTAAATAAAATTTTTAAATATATATATTTAAAAAATCTAATTATGGACGCGAATATAAAAATATACGGAATGATGGCTGCGATACTGTCAGTGATGTTAGTTTTCGGAACACCGATGTTAGTTAAAAATACTCAAAGTTTCAGTGATTCTCCAACTTGGATAGCAACGGTATGTCCAACAATAGAAAGAGCAGACGGAAGTATTGAAAAATTGGAATGCACTCACAACTTGTTAGTCGACCAGGGAAAGAACTTCACAGCGGAAGTAATATCTGGTTTAGATTTCACTTCGGCTACTCCAGGGACTGATTTTGCAAAGCACATTTCTTTGTCCAGCGATTCAAGTTCTCCTTCTGCAAGTTGGAAAGTATTGCCGAGTGAAATAACATCAAATGGCTTAGACAGACACACGGGAACTTGTGCGATAAATGGAGTAGGAAATTTCAGTTGCTGGTATCAGTTTGAAGCAACGGGAACTCAATCGGGAATCCACCTCGCAGGTTTGAACTGGAATGCTACTGACGGAGCAAATTCTTTAGTGGCGGCAAATGCTTTAAGTTCTGATGTGAATTTGGAGAGTGGAGACAAATTGACCATATTCGTATTTAAAAACAAATACGAAGGTCACAAATTGGACTGTCTCCATAAGTTAGAGTCAGTGACGGCAACTGAATACAGAGAAATGTAAAAACTCTTTTTTTAATTTTTTAATTTTTTTGAAATTAACTAATAAATGGACAGTAAAGTATGTGAAGAATGCGGTAAAGAATTTATTCCAAAGAAGAAAGGAAGCCGATTTTGTTCTCAGGAATGTTATCATAAATACGCTTCTAAGAATCCAAAAGAGTGTAACAGATTTTATAAAGGTCATAGTGGCGGAACAGTTAAAACCAAATGCTATATTTGTGGTAAAGAAATAATAAAGCCTTATTCTATTTACAAAAAGGCGGAAAAACATTTTTGCTCAAGAGCCTGTTTAGGAATATATAACGGTCTAAGAAACAGAGGAAAAAATCATCCTAATTGGAAACACGGTTTATATGAAGGCAAGAATGTTGGAAGAAATACAAATAAGGCGAGAGAATGGAAAAAATTGGTTTTTAAAAGAGATAAAAGAATTTGTCAGAGGTGTGGCGTATATTGTAACAATAAAAATATTGTTGCTCATCATATTAAGGACTGGAAAGACCATCCTGAATTAAGATATGATGTTTCTAATGGACAGACTCTTTGCAGAAGGTGTCACGCTATAGTTCATAATTTAATGGAAAAAGGAGAAAAATATAGATTTAAATGATTATTTTTATTTATTTTTATATTTTAATATATATTTATGATAAAAAATGAAAAAATAGAAAGATCGCTAATAAATATTCTAAAAGGAATTGGCTTTGGATTTTTAGTGTATATGCTTTCTGGAGATGGAGGAGTGAGCGTTGGATTAGGATTGTTGCTGATTTATTTAGAATATAAGTTAAAATGAAAGTGATTTTTTATTTTCTTTTGATTTTTATAATTTTATATCCTCTAATAATTTACAATTTGCCAGTTATTCAAACGACATTTTCTTCTTCTTTTGGAGATGGAATGAGCGATTTGAATATCAAAGTTCAGGACTCTGTTTCTTATTCTGTAACTCACAAATACCTCTTTTTAGAATTACCTGTTTATGTGAATGGAGTGGAAATAAGATTATTAAACAAAATATGGTGTTCTGCGATTGTTTTAGAGATTTTTTTATTTATATATCTTGTAATAAGATATTTTTATGGTAAAAAATATAATTATATGTAATTTGTTGCTTTGTATAAGTTTAGTGTTTTTTATTGGTTTAATGACTCCTAATATTGTCTTTGGTGATTGGTTCAATAGTTCGTGGAATTATAGACAACAAATCAACATCTCAAACACCGCAGGAGACTTGACTAATTATCAGGTTAGAATTGATTTAAACAGTTCAAATGTCGGCTCAAATTTCAATTGGTCAAATAATGGAAGTGATATAAGATTCACAAACTCAACAGACGATTTATTGAATTTTTGGATTGAAAGTTGGAATTCTTCAAGTCAGGAAGCAACAATTTGGGTGAATGTGACTTTGGCGAACAACACGAACACAACGATTTATATGTATTATGGGAATCCAAGTGCGAGTTCGATTTCAAATGGAACAGCGACTTTTGAGTTTTTTGATGATTTTGAAGATTACACTGATGGACA